>JASFUE010000019.1:0-18918 GCA_050050435.1 Burkholderiales bacterium
GTTCGAAATCGGTGTACGCTTTCGCCATGCCGCGCATCATCTGCGGCGTGAACCCATTTAGCTTTTGGGCACGGTCGATTGCGATGAGCAGCACGCCGTCTTCCAGTTCCGTGTGGATGCGCCCTTCGCCGCTGTCGGTTTGCTTCATCTGTCTTGCGCCTTTCCGGTCAATTGTCGCGGTCTGCCATCGGCCGCCGTTTTCCCCACTCACGGCAGGCCTCCCGATTCATGCGCAACGGGTCCGCTTCAGCTTTTTTTGAGTACTCCCTGTACCAGAACGATCCTCTGATCTTCCAGATTACGTACCACGTTCTTGCGCATTTTGCCCGCGTCAGGCCCGAGGATCAGTTGTACACCGAGCGGTGGCCGCTGCGCCGTATCCGCGGTTCTTGCTGCAAGCCTGCGATACTCCTCGAGGTATTGCGCAGTGACGTCCTGCCAGATCATTTCCCGAAACCCGGCTTTTGCCAGCAAATCGCGAATTGCATCGGGTGGTTGAAGAAAACTCAAGCTGCCCTCACGTGCCCACGGCACTGGCAAATACAGCGGCGTGCGGGGTCCGCGCAGAACTTCCTGAAACACCAGACGCCCGCCAACGGCGAGCACGCGGTTGGCTTCCTGATACAGGCGCAGCTTGTCCTCGATGTTCATGCCCGCCTGCTGCGTCCACACAAGGTGGAAAGAGGCTTCATCGAACGGCATCTCGAGCGCATTGCCGTGCCTGAAGGTGACATCGTCCTGCATCCCGCACATCTTCGTGAGCATGCTGGCGACCCGGCAAAATTCCTCGGTCAGGTCCAGCCCGGTAATCTTGCAGCCATAATGTTGCGCCAGCGTGCGCGCTGGTCCACCCAGGCCGCTGCCGATATCGAGCACCCGCATACCGGCACCCATGCCGGCCAGTTGTGCAAGCTGAAGCGTGGCGGCCTGACCACCGATATGAAATTCCGCGACCGGTGACAAATCATCGGTTGTGACCGAAGCCGGGTCGATGCCGCTGTCGCGCAAGGCTGCAAGAATCAGATCGCCCAGTCCCTCGCGCCCGTAATGGGTGTTCAGGTTGTTTTCGTAGTTGGTATCTGTCATCGATCCTCCCCGAGGCAGCGCTTCGCAGTATTGATCAGACCGCACCGATCACATCCTACTGATTACATCGAATCGGTTACAGCATATCGATCATGCGGTATCGATCATTGACGATAACGAATCCGGCTCCGGCACGGCTGTTACAAAACATCTGCTCAGGCCCGCGCCTGCTCGCCAAGACATCGGAAAACAGTCTCCGCCGGAAACTCCAGATCAAAAGTGTTTCTCAGAACGTTGAGCAAGGCCTCGTCGCTATCGACCAGGGTGGTTTCAAAACCGTTACGTGTTTCCACGATCAACTCGCGGTTGCGCAGAATCTGACGCCGTTCAGGCGACGGAAGCTGTACCGTCAACGAACGCACGAAGCGCGATTGTGGATGCGTTGAAACATAATAGTTGGCCACTTCAAAATCGACCGCCTCCTGTGGCTCGAGCGAAAAGGCATACAGATCGTTCCAGGTCTGGTTACGCGCCAGTTGCATGATCCACAGTCCCGGTGATTGCTCGATGACACGATAGGTCCACAGATACTGCTGTACGGGCTGTCCATTCAGTGCAACCGGCATCAGCAGCCCATCGCCACCAAAGCCGACATCGGCAATCCAGTCCTGACCATCGGCACGCACGCGCAGGCACATGTGCGTGCGCGGCAGCACTACGCCATTGCCGGGACGCACTCGTGCAGCCAGTCCGGTTACCTCAAAGCCGAGTGCGCGCAAGACCGCGGCGAACAATGTGTTCTGTTCGAAGCAATAGCCACCGCGCCGCCCTGCGAGCAGCTTCGCCTGCAAGTGTGCAAGGTCGAGCGAAATTGACCGCCCCAGTAGTATGTCGAGATTTTCAAACGGGATGCGCGTGGCATGCGCCAGGTGCAGGGCCTGCAGCGTGGCATGATCCGCCGCGATTCGTCCTTCGTATCCGATGCGGCCCAGATAGGCAGAAACATCGATCATGACGGCGGTTACATCTGTGTGTCAGCCGGCGGACAATCCGCCATCCGCCGTATAGACACCGCCGGTGCAGATGCTCGATTCGTCCGAAGCAAGAAACAATATCAGGTTGGCAACTTCATCCGGTGTCCCGTATCGTTTCATCGGCAGGCCGGCAACCACCTCCGCATGAGCCTTGTCCGGCTTGTCAGGTGAGCGGTTCTTCTCGATCGAGCGCATCATCTGTGTCTCGGTCGGCCCCGGCAGCACGCAATTGACCCGGATGTTGTCGCCAACGCATTCCATTGCTGCAGTTCGCATCATCCCTATCTCGGCATGCTTGCTCGCCACGTAGGCGGAGTTGCCCAAGCCGCGCGCCTTGAGCCCGGCAATCGATGAAGTAATGATGATACTGCCACCCTTGCCGCGCATTGGCGGAATCGCATGCTTCAGGCCGAGAAAAACGCCGCGCACGTTGACCGCCATCAGTTCATCAAAGACATCGGTCGGGTACTCGGGTATCGGTGCCGCTGCGCCTTCGAAACCGGCATTGACCAGGAAAACATCGAGCGCGCCGAATTTTTCCAGACAGAATCGAACAATCGCCTGATTGTCTTCCTCTTTTGACACGTCCGCCGTCGCATAGGCGGCGTTTGCTTCTCCCAATTCATTGGCAAGCTCGGATAGCAGTGCGCGCCTGCGCCCGGCCAACATGACCTTCGCCCCTTCCTTGACGAAGCGTTTTGCAGCCGCAAGACCAATACCGCTACCGGCACCGGTTATCAGCGCGACCTTGCCTTCAAGACGTCCCATATTCCATCTACCTCCCGTGTTTGCTTCGCCTGTTGATTTGCAATACTACCCCTCCCGCGGGTCAGGCGCCGCACAAGACCGGTGATCCGGCTTGATTGCGGCATATTTCCTCGCGCGCCGGGGCGTGCGACGATTCCTGGCCGTCAGTTTTTCCAGTCGGAAAGAAAGAAACGCAATTCGATCTGGCCAGCCTCCAGCATCAGCTGCCCCACGGCGTCGATTTTGACAACCGGCTGCCCGTAGAGCACGCGCTGCACGGTACGCTCAATTGCGTTTTGCTTTTCTGAACACAACCGGCGTGTGGAGCTCATGCGTTCGAATACGATGGCGCGATCGCGCAAGCTTGCCTGACCCGAGAAGCGGTTACACCCGTAACTGCCTGTTACCGTCATCCGTTCGCCGAAATCGAGCTCCGGAACAGCGCCTTCGAATTCAACGGCATCGACCACAGTACCGCCAACGCTGTGCAACAACCACCGGTGATGCTGCAAATCGCCTTCCGTGACGATGTCGGTCTCGTCGCAACGGCCATACAGGCGCGTTACCGTGATAAGGCCACTGTAGTCGGCCGCGAAACCGGTCCGCGGTGTTTCACGATCGATACGCCCTTCAAGGACCACGCACACAGGGGTGTAGGGTGCATTACCGGGAACGGTGGCGACCTCCTCGAGCGCCCCCTGCACGAACGCCGACGTATCTGCTCCCACCCAGTAACATTGGGAATTGATGGCCGGGCAGAATGCCCTGACCTCATGGCCGTATGTATAGGAGCCCCGATAGCGCAGAACATCCTTGACTGTTCCGCTCGAGAACACAGATGTTACTGTCAGCGCAGTAATCGCGAACAGGGCTGATGCAAACCCTTTCGGCATCTTTCCCGCGTCCTTTCAGTTCTGCCAGTCATGTTGGCGACGCAACGGCGATCACTACTGCCTGCCGCGCGCGAGCGGCAATTCGACAGCAGGCTCACCACCTCGACGCGTCCACGGCAAGCCATCTAATTCGCCATCATGACTTCCAGACGCCCACCACGTTCGCTTCGCTCTCCCTTTATCGCTTCTATCATCGCGAGCGCTGATGAATCACAGTAGGGCACTCGTGTCAGATCCAGTATCGTATGTGCGTTGGGGCGCTCGCGAAGATGATGCGAGAGCGCATCGAGCGATGCATAGAATAGATTACCTGTCACCTCGATTCGCTCTACATCGTCCTCCTCGATCATCACGAGCGCGACTTTTGAGACGCCGGCGATAAAGAAACCAAGCGAAAGCAGCACGGCGACCGCCAGCCCCAATTTCAAACCGAGGAAAATCACTGTCAAAAAGGTCAACACAAAGACCGGGCCATCGATAGAGCTACGCATAAACCGGCGCGCCTCTGCCAACTGAATCATGCCAATGCCAACCAGTGCGAGTACGCCCGCGATTGCCGGCATCGGCAGGTAGGTGAGCAGCGGACCGAGGCTCCAGGCGATCACGGCGACGGCGACCGCGGCAATCAATCCGGATAGTGGCGTCATCGCACCCATGCCAACGGCAACACTGGTGCGGTTGAAACTGCCTGATCCGGCAAACGAAGAAAAGAACGGACCGATCAAATTCGACAATCCCTGGGCAAATACTTCCCGGCCGAGACTGACCTTGCTCTTTACGTGGCCCTTGAGGTCCTGTGCAATCACCAGTGATTGCGAGAGACCGAGAATGGCGATTGCCACCGCACTGGGAAATACCTCCTGCATCACGAGCAAGTACTCCGAAGAGACCGTCGGCAAACGCAGCGGCAGCAACTGGAAAGGAATCCGTCCCAGCAGTTCGATATCCGTGCGCACCGGACCAAGGATACCGACAAGCAGCGCGCCCGATATACCACCCGCCAGTACGGCCGCGATGATGTAGGTGCGCGAAAAGCGTTTGCGCAGCAGCAATCCCGTCAGGATGGTAAAACCTCCGACCGTTGCTGCATACGGATTGACGATGTCGTTCCACGACACGATCGCGATATAGAATTTCTCGTAGAAGAACTGGGTCGCCAACGGCCCCAGACCCAGTAGCCCTTCCAACGCAGATGTAATCAGCAACACGCCGACGCCCATCTTGATTCCGGAAATTGCGGCCGGGCTGAAATAGCGGAACAACTCCGCACCGCGCAGCAACCAGATCGACAACTGTATCAGCCCCACAACCAGACTGAGCAACAATACGTAATCAATGTAGAGCGGACTGCCGCGACCCGCGAAGGGCATGATGGTGAGTCCGAGCAAGATCGACATCGCCGTGTTCGGCCCGCCCACCATCGGCGTGTTTCCGAGCAAGCTGGCAAAGAATCCGACGAACACCGCGCAGTAGAGCCCGTACTCGGGCGGAAGGCCGACCAGGTAGGCGAACGTAATCGCCTGGGGAATGACGAGAACGGCGCCGGTGACACCAGAAAGGGTCTCGCGTCTCCCGTCGACAGTGCGGGTCCAGGAAAAATCCGGGCGTACTTCGCTCCACAGAGCGCTGGCGTAACCCCGCAAACTCAAGGTTGTTCCGCCCCGAAAATGACTGAAATCCGATGCCAGATGCGCTCGGCCAGTTTTGCCAGGCGGCCTTCTCTTGGATCAAATGGCCGGAGCTGCAAATGCAGGAACGCGGAAACGTCTAGCGCCTCCTGATAAGTGAGGCTGCGACCCTGGCCAAGCGGCATGTTCGCCCAGATAAAACCGGCGGCCTTTTCGATCCGGTTCATGCCGGCGCCGGCGTTATACGATTCCGCGCCCCACAGCGGCGGTGCCGCTGCGGTGCCGGCACCGTCTGCCCCGTGGCAAACCACGCAGGCGCGCCGGTATACCACTTCGCCGCGAGCCGGATTCGGGTCAAATCCCGTATCCGGGATGGTTGGCACCCCCGCGCCCTGCGGCCGCTCTCCAATGATCTGCCCTTCCGACAGATAGTTGATGTAGGCGGCGACCGCCAGCACTTCCGGCGCGTGGTCAGGCGGCAACACGCCATTGTGGCTGTAGAGAAAACACTCGCGGATGCGCAGCACGATACCGTTCCGCACGCCGTTTTTCGAGCGCCATTGCGGATACATGCCGGCGACGTTCAACGGCAACGCGTCGGCAACGGTGCCACCGTTCAAGTGGCAATTGGTACAGCGGAGCTTGTTGCCGACGTAGCGCGTCGCGTAGCGCTCGGTCTCCATGACGATGTCGTAACCATAGACGATATTGCTTTCATAGTCGTCGAGAAAATCGCGCGCCTTGAGCTCATCGATGGTGGGGCCCGCATTCGCGGTGAGCGACAATGCCAGCACGACGCCGAGAAAAGCACACTTGAAGATCGTTTTCCACATAGGCGCAACCAGCATCGTCAATTCGTTTGCGCAAACACCCAGGCGCAGGCGCCCTGTAATGGCTGCTCGCCGTAGCCTCGAGACAAATTCATTACAGCTCGCGCAGACGTGCTGACACAAAGACAGAATGCAAATGCGACGAGGCCATGACTGAGAGCCTCGTCGCGTTCGTAACAGCGGGCACGACTATCGTCAGCCTTAATGCCGCGCCAGGTTGGCAGCACCGCTTACCAGGTGCTTCATTGTTCAGCCGGCGAACAGATAAGCACAGCCACGGCTAACCGCTCCATTGCAGGCAACCGTTCCCGAAGGCAGGACCTTGATTCCGGGTAGCACTGCTGCCATCCATTCGGCTTTCACTGCCTCGGGGTCCATCTCCGCAGCCTTGGCGACCATTCCACTGAAAAAAGTCAACGCCAGATTACATGCCGCCACCTTGACGCCGCTGTCGATGAGCTTTTGCAGTGCGGCGTCCGGGAACGGCAACCCGCCCGGTGTCAGATAGTACGGATTGCGCAGCGCGGGCGCACCGGTATCCGGGTCCATGATCTCGAACACTTCACCGAGCTTGTACTTCGACCACATCTCATCGCCCAGCACGATGGGAATGGTCTTGTGCCGGATCACCAGCAAGGCACCGATATCCGTTGCCGGAACGCCATAGGCCTCGGGCCCGGTCATCAGGTATGAGAGGGTGTAGATCAATCCCATGCCGTGGTTCAGGTCGGGCCAATCAGTGACCTGCTTGTGTTTTCCGGGGATCGAATCGAGATAACGCGTGAAATCGGTGGTGGGAGCGGTCGCAGCGGCAGCCGTACCCGCCATGGGAAGCATCGCGCCAAGACCAGCCGTAGTGGTCGCTGCCAATGCCAGAAAATCACGGCGTTGTTTCTTGGTCATTTTGTCGTTTTGCATTGTGGCCTCCTGTAGTTTTTCTGAAAGTATGACCGTATCGAATACGGGTTCAAGCCTCTTGCAGTGCGGGAAGCCCTCCCTGACCTGCCCAATCGCGCACCGTGAATCGACTTTATAGCACTAGTTGCATCGTTTCACATGTTCCTGTTTACCACAGGCCGCTGCGGCGAAATGTGAACGGTTTCACAAAACGTCACAGCATCACGACATTGCGCAATTCTCAATTGTCTGCTGCAAGACGCCCGGCTCGCCGCCCGGAAACAAATGCCCAGGCAAGATGATGGCCGTGACCTTTCAGCAACAAACCGCCTTGCCCGGTCGATCCCGCTGCATATAGGCCGGCAATCGGCTTGTCATCCTTGCCCAGCACGCGGTGCTGCGTGTCCACCGCCAGCCCGCCTTCGTTGTGTACGAATACCGGGCGCACCGGGCCGAGTGCAACAAAGGGTGGTTGCGCTACACTTGGCATTCCCGAACATGCATGCGCGAGCGCCTCGGCAGGCACGTCCAACTTGCTGGCAAGTTGTTCAAGTTCGGAAGCCTGACTGAATACATCCGGACGGTTGCGCCGGTAATCGGGAATGTAAGCGTACGCCACTCCCGGCGCCGTCGAGACGAAATGCGGCCACTTCGAAAACCGGTCGGCAAGATCGCCGCCCATCACAATGTAACCCTGCTTGCCCGGTTGTTCGGCCAGCGCAAAGGCGGGCTGCTCGTTCTCATCGCAAAAGCGTTCGCCTTGTTGATTGACCAGTATCGCACCCTCGCGAAACAGATCGGGGGACGGCGCCAATGCGGTTGTAACGAAACGCATGATAAACGGACGCAGCAACTTCATCGGCAAATACGCCAGCGACCACGCCATCGTCTGTGCCAGCCACGGCCAAGGTGGCAGCCGAAGCAGAATCGAGGGCCGTTCAGGCGCAATGAAACGAATCTCCGGTCCCAGCGCCAGATCGCCGTTAAGCACACGCGCGCCCAATGCCAGCGCCATTTTTTGCCCGTCACCGGTTGCAGTTTCGTTCACCGCCGCGACTTTTGCCTCGCGCGTGCCCATATAACGCGCCTTGAGTTCCGGGTCATTGGTGAAATCACCGGCGGCAAGGATAACGGCGCGCATCGCGCGAAATGTAATCTTGTCCGTCTGCACTGCAACAACGGCGCGCCCGTCGGTAATCAGCTTGCGCGCACAACAGCCGGTGCGAATCTCCACACCGGTCTTGCGCGCATGGCGCTCGAGATGGTGGATAAACGATCTGGAATTCGGTAGTACATTGTGCATGCGCGGCTGACGATGCGGCGGCTCGGGCATCGGCCCGAAAAAACGCACACCGAGCGAGAGCAGCCAGCGAAATGCATCGGGGATTTCGTCGCAGAGTATCCGCCGCAGTTCGTCATTGTCACGACTGGCGATATCCCCGGCGAACAACGGCATGTCCTGGTAATGATCGTCCGGCGTGTCCTGCACGCCGCTGCGAACCTGGTGCGGACTGCCTGTCGTGGTAATGGAGCCGACCGACCAGGCCGTGGACCCGCCCAGCTTGTCATTCTTTTCCAGCAGCGCGACTCGCGCACCCGCAGCCCGCGCCTCGATGGCCGCGGCCAGCCCGGAACCGCCGCCACCGATCACGACAACGTCGAAAATTTCTTCACGCATGCACTTCGCCTTACAACATTCATCCCGCGGTGGCTGCCTGACCGGCGCTGTGACCGGCAATTCGACCGAACACCGTGCCCGACATTAGCCCCGTGCCGCCCGGGTAGTTGAAGTAAAACAGACCACCGACCAGTTCACCGGCCGCGTACAGCCCGGCAATCGGCATTCCGTCGGTGTCGATGACCTGTGCGTCGGTACTGATACGCAAGCCGCCAAACGTAAACGTGATTCCGCAAGACACGGCATACGCTTCGAACGGTGGCGTATCGATGGTATTGGCCCAGTTGGACTTGGGCACGTCAAGACCATATGTGCAGCGACCGTCTTTGACGTTTGGGTTGAACTCGATTTCAGTGTGCACCGCGGCGTTGTAATCATCGATCGTTGCCAATGCCCTTTCGGCGTTGACATCATCGAGCCGCGCCACCAGTTCTTCAAGCGTATCGGCCTTGACGCGCGTGACCTGGCGAATACGGTATTCGTCGCGCAACAAATGCGTGACCTTGGCATCGAATATCTGCCAGGCAAACTGTCCCGGCTGTCGCAGGATCACTGCGCCATATTTTGCATAGGTGTAATTGCGAAAATCCGCACCTTCATCGACAAAGCGTTCGCCATTGGCGTTGATCATGATGCCGAACGGATAGGAATGCTTCTGAAAGCCGTCACCCACCGCGAGGTCACCGAATTCCGGCGCGTTGCGATCCCAGCCCACGGCGTGGCAACCCGACCAGTTACCGCAGGGTGAAGCGCCGGCATCGAGTGCCATGCGAATGCCATCCCCGGTGTTGAAACGCGTGCCGCGCACTTTCGCCAGATCCCAGCCCGGGCCGAGATAACGGGTACGCCATTCCGGATTCGATTCGAAACCGCCTGCCGCCAGCACGACACATTTACTGCGCAGTGCCCGGGTCTTTCCCTGGTAGCGCACATTAACGCCATGCACACCGTCATCATCGCGAATGAGCGACATCGCCCGCGCTTGGAAAAAAACCGGAATTTCGTTTTTTGCCGCTGCCTTCATATGCGCATCGACCAGCCCGGGGCCACCGCCCCATGCTTCTACTGTCAGTCCGCCCCAGAACTTGAAGCGGTCGTCAACCTTGAATGCCTGTCGCCCGTAAATCGGCACAAAACGAAATCCCTTGCTGCGCAGCCACATCATCGAGTCGCGGCTGCGGCGTACCAATAACTCCACCAGATCCGGGTCGGTCCGGTTCTCGGTCACCCGCGCCATGTCATCGAAAAACTGATCCTCGGTGTATGAGCCGAAGTCGGTGCGCGCGATTTCTTCTTCGGTGAGATCCGGCATCAATTCGCGCAAATCGTCGACGCCGTTATAGGCAACCCGGATTGCGCCGGCGGTAAACCGGGTGTTTCCCCCGGACTCGTCCTCGGAAGCACGCTCGAGCACGATTACGCTCGCCCCCTGTTCGCGTGCCGCTAGCGCCGCACACATCGCAGCATTTCCGGCGCCGACGATGGCGACATCACATTGTTCTGGCAGCATTACTCTCCCCATTTACCGGTATCGCCCTGCGCTGCTATGCGGGCCCGGAATTGCGTTCGCTATAAAATTGGACTAGAAAACAGACTCGCATTATCGCAGGCTGCCCGGATTTGGGCAGCGGGCATGATCGGCACACCGCCACAACAATTGCGACCAATCACCGGGACTGTACGCCGACGGGAAATAACGGGAAAGGAATTAGCATGCCGCGCATGAAAGGCGCAGACCTGATCAGCGATTTTCTGATCGGGGAGGAAGTACCCTACGTATTCGGAATTTGCGGCCACGGTAACGTCGGCTTGCTCGACGCCCTGTGGGAGCGCCAAGACCGGATAAAACTCATCTCGCCACGCCACGAACAGACCGCCGGGCACATGGCTGACGCCTACTACCGGATCGCTCACCGACCGGTGGCAACACTGACCTCCTGCGGCCCCGGTTCGTGCAACCTGGTGATGGCAACGGCGGCTGCATCGGCAGACTCCTCGGCGTTTTACGCCATTACCGCGAATGTCCCGACTTCACAGTTCAACCGCGGACCATTTCAGGAAAGTCACCGAAACCAGGCAGCCGAGTTTCCGGTTGCGTTGCGCCCCTACGTCAAACGCACATTCCAGCCAACGCGGGTAGACATGCTGCCGCTGGCATTGCGCCAGAGTTTCAACATGATGATGACAGGGCGGCCGGGACCGGTGAATCTCGACGTGCCTTTCAATCTGTTCCAGGAAGAAGACGACGTCGAACTACTGCCCTCGGACCGCAAGGCAGGGTTTCCCCGCCCGGGCGCGGCACCGGAGGACGTGCGCAAGGTCGTGGACATGATCGAGGCTGCACAGCGCCCGGTCTTTTATGTCAGTCACGGTGTCACGCTGGGCGAAGCCGCCCCGGAACTGCTGCGGGTAGCCGAAACGCTCAACATCCCGGTGATCACCTCGCCCAATGCCATTGGAACACTGCCCACATCGCATCGCCTCGCCCTGGGATTCATTGGACGCAATGGAACGTTTCACGCCAACCAGGCAGGGCGCCATTGCGACTTGCTGATTGCGGTCGGCGCGCGCTTTGACGATCGTTCATCCTCGTCATGGATTCCCGGCTATTCCTGGAATATCCCCCCGACCCGGCTGGTGCATGTGGACATAGACCCGAACGAAATCGGCCGCAATTATCCGGTCGCGCTGGGCATTGTCGCCGATGCCAAGGTGTTCCTCGGACAACTCGGTGACGAATCACTCAAGCGCAAACTCAAGAACGACCGGTTCGGGCCGTGGCTGGAAGCAATCGACGGCTGGCGCAACGAGTGGGACGCGTTTACCAGCCCGAACTTTACTGCCAGTGGCTCGCCGCTGCGCCCCGAACGCGTCGTCAAGGAAGTGCGCGCCGCACTACCCCAGGACGCGATCATTTCGCTCGACAGTGGCGTACACCACAACTGGTTCATGCAATTCTGGGAAGCGCAACAACCGCAGTCGATGCTCAACTCATGGGGATTCTCCGCCATGGGCTTCGGTGTCAGCGGTATCCTCGGAGCCAAACTCGCCGCACCGCAGCGCGCGTGCATGTCCATTTGCGGCGATGGTGGGTTCACCATGACACCGCATGTTCTGGCAACTGCGGTCGAATACGACATCCCGGCCGTGTGGCTGGTATGGAACAACTTTTCGTGGGCGGCGATTCGCGACATTCAGTACGGTTTGTTCGAAGGGCGTGAGATCGGAACAGGCTTTTACGCAGGACCGAACCGGGAACCGTACAACCCGGATTTTGCGGCGATGGCCCGCAGCTACGGCGTGGAAGGCATCTCGGTGAAACACAGCGACCAGCTTGGTGATGCGCTGCGCCACGCCGTGGGGCTCGGCAAGCCCTGCCTGCTCGACGTGCACGTCGATGACAAGGTCAAGCCGCCCAGCACCGGCACCTGGCAACTGCCACCGATCCCTTATACGGAACCGGCATTCGGCAAGCCGGTCGTGACCCTGTGAGCGCACCGGCACAAGCTCCGGTCGTAGCCCGGGCCTTGATCGGTGGGCAGTGGCGCGAACCGAAGCAGACAATGGAAATCATCGATCCGTACCGTGGCAAGCTTGTCGGCACCATGCCGCACTGCATCGATGCCGATCTCGATGACGCGCTCAATGCTGCGGTCGACGCGCGCGATGCCGCGGCCATGCCCGGTTATGAGCGCGCCGCACTGCTCAAGAAGATCGCACAACTCATCGAGCGCGATGCCAACTCATTGGCAAATCTGATGGCGCGTGAAACGGGCAAGGCGATCAAGGATGCCGAAGCTGAAATCCGGCGCTCGATGGAAACGTTCGCGCTCGCCGGTGAAGAAGCCATTCGCATCGAAGGCCGCCACATTCCACTCGATGGCAGCGCCATGGGCGCCGGCAAGATGGCATTCCTGATACGCTTCCCCGTCGGCGTAGTGGCTGCGATCACGCCTTTCAATGCACCGTTCAATTTAGCTGCGCACAAAATCGCACCGGCAATCGCCGCGGGCAACACGCTGGTCCTCAAACCTCCGCCGCAAGCACCATTGATCGTTCATAAACTGGTCGAGCTCGTGCATCTCGCTGGCTTGCCGGACGGGATGGTCAACACGGTATACGGTGACGCCGACATCGGTGCCGCCCTGGTAGCGGATCCGCGTGTGGAATTCATCACCTTTACCGGTTCGAGCCGCGCCGGCGCCGCCATCAAGGCGGCCAGCGGGTTACGCCGCGTTGCCCTCGAGCTGGGCGGCAACGGATCGACCATCGTGTGCGAGGATGCCGATGTCGATGCTGCCGCGTCAGTCTGCGCGCGCAACTCGATGCGCCTGGCTGGGCAAAGCTGCATTTCCGTGCAAAGCGTCTATGTCATGCGCGGTGTTTACGAACGCTTCGTCGCGCAGATCGAAAAAGAAGTCGGCAAACTCAAACTTGGTGACCCGCTGGAGGCCGCAACGGACGTTGGCACCTTGATCGATGAACACGCCGCCAGACGCGTTGAGGATTGGGTCAATCAAGCCATAGCTGACGGCGCGCGGGCGCGCACGGGCGGCAACCGCCACGGCGCAGCGTTCGAACCAACGGTCATGACCGGCGTCAAGCCAACGATGAAAGTTGTCTGCGAAGAAGTTTTCGGACCGGTCGTCAACGTCATCGCCATTGACTCGCTGGATGAGGCGATCGATGCCATCAACGCCAGCCCGTACGGATTGCAATCGGGAATCTTTACCCGGTCGAACGAAATCACGTTCGAGGCAATTCGCCGCATGCGCGTCGGCGGGCTGATTATCAACGGCACATCGACATGGCGTACCGACCAGCTCGCTTATGGCGGTGTCAAGAGCAGCGGTATCGGGCGCGAAGGCCCGCGCTACGCGATCGAGGAGATGACGGAGCAGCGCCTGATCGTGTTCAACCTTTGAGCGGGAGTAGTTCGAGTGCGCGTGCTGGTGACAGGAGGTGGCGGTTTTCTCGGTGCGGCGGCCAGTCATGCCTTGATCGCGCGCGGTGATACTGCGATTACGTTCGACACAAATTTCGGCGCGGGCTGTGCAGCGGAGTCGGACCGGCACATCCGGATCATTGGTGACATCACGGACATGGCGGCGCTGGCGCAAGCTGTGCAGCAGCACCGGCCCGACGCTATGGTGCATTGTGCGGCGATTGTTGGCGTGCTGTCCTCGATTGGCAGTCCGGTCAATATCGTTCGCGTCAACGTCGAAGGATCGATCAATGTGTTCGAGGCCATGCGTCTGGGAAACATCAGGCGCTGCATACACATCAGTTCCGAAGAAGCATACGGCGCATTCCGTGCAGCGCGCATAAATGAAACGCATCCACTGGAACCGGTGCTTCCCTATGGCATCTGCAAAGCCGCGGTCGAGCAACTCGGCCGCACCTACCGTGATTTGCATGGACTCGAAATCATCAACCTGCGCACATCCTGGGTGTACGGGCCCGGCTTGCCGCGCGACCGTATTCCGCGCAACATGGTAATAGCGGCATTGCAGGGCCGGCAGCTGCATGTTGAATCGGGTGCAGGCACGGCGATCGATCATACCTACGTCGAGGACTGGGTCACGGCAGTGCTGGCGGCACTCGACCATGCTGAGCACCGTTACGATGTCTATAACGTCTCCAGCGGCGAGGCCAGCACCGTCAGCGAGCTGGCGCAGATTATCAGTGAGCTGGTGCCCGGTGCCGAGCTGTCGGTCGGGCCGGGCCAGTACCGGCATGGCAACCGGATCGAACTCGTCAGGAAAGGCGCGCTGGACCTCTCCCGAGCACAGGCCGAAATGGGATGGAAGCCCCGTTTTGACATTCGCTCTGGACTGTCCGCGTATATTGAAGCTTTGCGCAGGCAAGCGGATTAACAACCAGCGTCAGTAACAGCCATACAAGAAACAGCAAAACCGGAGGAAGAAACCATGGCAGGAAAGACCAAAAAGGAGAAAGCGTCGGTCAAGAAGCCGACGCCGGCAATTCGCGCCGCAGCGGAAGTGATCTGGGACGAACCGCCGGCGCATTACGGTGGCGCGTTCTCCAAGCTGCTGGTTCGGCCGGAATCATGCGGCTCGAAAAGCATCGACTATCGCATTTCCGTCTACCAGCCGAGAGCCTACGTCGCGCTGCACAAACACCGCATCCAGGAACAGGTGTATCACGTGCTCGAAGGTGAAGGCCTGATGGAACTCGACGGAAAGAAACAGGTGGTTCGCAAGGACGACGTGATATTCATTCCGCCCGGCGTTGAGCACGCGATCTATAACACCGGAATGACCGACATCAAGTTTGTGGTTGTGACCTCACCCGCCGATGAATAGCCGCTTGCCGATAAAGCTGTTGCGCGGCCCGATTGCAGCGTCGCGTGCTCGCTTGGTCCTCGCTAATTTTTTATCGAGTATGTGGCTCCGACATAACGTTCGCAGTGCTCACGTGAGTCTACGCCGCAACTCGCTGCGCTCGTTGTCTCGTCCCGCGCTCCGCGGCTCCTTGCACTCGCGCCGCTCACTAAGTTTTCTCGCCAAACGCCACGCATCATCTCATTCGTTCTGGATTCGGATTAAAGAGGCCAGCATGAGATTTCTCCGTCTGATATTTCTAGTGACCGCCTTGTCGTTGTTCTCGTTTACACAGGGTGCATCGGCGCAAGGGAAACCGATTCGCATCGGCGTCGTCACATTCTTGTCGGGACCAGGCGCGGCACCGTTTGGGGTGCCGGCTCACAACGCCGCAACACTGACGTTCGACGCAATCAACGCGGGTGAAATCCCCGAGCCATATGAGATTAAAGGATTCGGAGGCACACCGATCGAAATGGTGTTGCTCGATGAGGCCGGACCGCCCACAAGTGTGGCCACGCATTTCCGCTACCTCGTTGAAAAACAGAATGTAGACATGGTGATCGGCTACATTTCCAGCGGCAGTTGCCTTGCCGTGGCACCGATTGCGGAGGAGCTGAAAAAGCTGACAGTGTTTTTCGATTGCGGAACACCGCGCATTTTTGAGGACAACACTTACCGCTACGTCTTCAGAACCAGCGCCCATGCGACCATGGACAATGTCGCCGCTGCCATGTACGTCAAGGACAAGCTGCCGGGCGCAAAACGCTTTGCCGGCATCAACCAGAACTACGCCTGGGGCCAGGACTCATGGCGTGACTTCGAAGCGGCAATGAAAGTGCTGGTACCCGACGTGAAGGTCACCACTTCGCAGATGCCAAAGCTGTTCTCCGGTCAGTTCGGCGGCGAGATTTCCGCATTAATGACGAGCCGGCCTGATGTCGTTCACTCCAGCTTCTGGGGCGGCGATCTCGAAGGCTTGATCTTGCAGGGTGCGCCACGGGGGCTGTTTCGGCGCAGCACGATGATACTGACGACCGGCGAAACTGCTTTGCACCCGCTCGCCGGAAACATACCCGACGGCACCATTATCGGAGCGCGCGGGCCGCACAGCATGTTTGCGCCGGATAATGCGCTCAACCGATGGTTCAGCAAGGCCTATGGTGAGCGCTTCCAGATCCCCCCGGTGTTTTCCTCATATCACATGATTCAGGCGATCCTCGGAACAAAAGCAGCCTATGAGAAGGCGCAGAAGGCAGCTAACGGCAAACGGCCGACCCAATCGCAAATAATCGATGCCTTCGAGCACCTGACGTTCCAGACGCCGAGCGGGGATACGCGTATGAGCCTTGGCAAAGGCCACCAGGGGGTTCAGGGCACCGCCTATGGCATGACCAAACGCGTCGGCGACAAGACCATTGTCACCAATGTTGTTCATTACAGCGCCGAGGAGGTCAATCCACCAGAAGGCGTGTCGAGCGAAGACTGGATCAGATCGGGCTTCGCGAACTAGGCATTCATGTCATCCATGAGAATTTCGCAAATTGTTGACTGCGCCTGAAAAACGCCACGTGTGCGAATTGCAATCCGGAAAAATCCGGTACGTGCTGTATATGTCCTGTCTTCTTTTCGTAATCACAGCACTTGCTTCAGGCTGCGCCACATCACCGAAGCAGACCGAGCCACTTGACTACCGTTCCCGCGCCGAAACGCAAACACAAGACGGTTTGCGCGTCAGCGCCGTAGTCCTGAGCCCACAGGAAACCCTGAACGCTCTCAAATTCCCGCTTGCGCAAAAAAATATTCAACCGGTCTGGATCGAGATCGAGAATGACGCGGATGAAGAGTTGGTGCTCATGCTACTCAGCATCGATCCGGAATACTTCGCACCGTCGGAAATCGCCTGGATGATTAGAGGCGAAGGCATACCCAGCTTTAACGAACGGGTGGATTTGTTTCTGAATGAACACATCCCCATCCTGATCTCACCTCATACTACGGTGTCGGGGTTTGTCTACACCAATCTCGATCCGGGAGCCAAAGTATTCGCCGTCGAGCTGCTAGGTGGAAAGAAACTTCACTCATTTGAGTTTGCCCAACTCGTCCCTGGCTTCAAGGCTGACTTCAAGCAAGTCAATTTCCACCACCTGTATCCGGAGTCCGAAATCCGGGACCTGGACCTGGAAAGTCTGCGCCATTATCTTGAAGAGCTGCCCTGCTGTGCACTCGGTGGGGACCGTGAAACACCCGGTGACCCGCTCAACTTCGTGATCGTCGGCGACGGGCGGCATGTGCTGGCAACACTGGTACGAAGGGGATGGGATCTGACAGAAACGACCCGCCGCGCAACCGCCTGGCGAACAGTTGCTTCGTCATTGTTCGGGTGGAAATATCGCACTTCGCCGGTGTCGCCTCTTTACGTTTTTGACCGCCCCCAGGACATGGCGCTGCAGAAGGCTCGCCACTCAGTAGACGAACGCAACCACCTGCGCCTGTGGCTGGCACCGGTCAAGCTGAACGGCGAAGACGTTTGGGTCGGCCAGATCAGCCGTGATATCGGCGTGAAGTTCACCACCAAGACTTTCGTCACGCACAAAATCGACCCCGTCGTCGACGAAGCGCGGCTTTACATCACCCTGGATATCGCCGCCTCGCAAAACCTGCGCGCCGTCGGTTATGTGACGGGCGTGGGAATTTCAGATCGCGACGCCCCTCGCCGCAACTATACAAATGATCCGTACTATACGGACGGGTTGCGAGCCGTGCTGTTTCTCAGCAAGACCCGGCAACCCGTGGACAGAATTGAAATACTCGACTGGGAACGCCCCAAGAGGTCAATACGTAGCGGATCGCCACCTTCCGATACCCGATAGGGATTTCGGGTTTTTGTAAACACGATCAAGATGCAACTACATAAAGCATGCAAGTCAATGCCGAGCGCGCGCGACGTAGTCGTTCTGCTGTTGGTCGTGGTTCTCGCAGGCTGTGCCGTGAAGACAGTTGCGCCCTATCAGCGTCCCGCACCCGAATACGCCATGCCGGCTGCGGCAGATGGCGCATTTGCCGACATTGAAAGAGAGATTCGTGCGGAGCACGGTCCGGACGTATCGGGATTCGAACTGCTGGACAGCAACGAAGATGGCTTGCTCTGGCGACTCGCGCTGATCGACTCTGCGAAGTACTCGATCGACGTTCAATACTATCTCTGGTACGGCGACGACGCCGGCCGACTGATGGCCAAACGCCTCATCGACGCCGCTGACCGCGGCGTCAAGGTGCGCATGCTTGTTGACGATCTCAACACCCTCATCAGCGACGCAACCAGCGTTCAGTTGCGCGACCGGGTGGCGGCCTGGCTCGATGCGCACCCCAACATCGAGCTTCGCCTCTTCAATCCCTGGACCAACAGGGACCTCGGCGGGCGGCTCGGGGAATCCATTTCCGAGCTCGAGCGCGTCAACCAGCGCATGCATAACAAATCGATGATTGTGGACAACCGGGCGGTGATTATCGGCGGCCGCAATATCGGCGACGAATACATGGGGCTGCATTCCGAGTTCAATTTCCATGATCTGGATGTGCTTGGTGTTGGACCGGTGGCGAGACAAGCCTCAACAGTATTTGATGAATACTGGAACAGCGAATGGGTAATGCCCGTCTCGGCGCTTAAGTTCACAATCACAAAAGCAGAACAGGACGAGGCGCGTGCTCAAATGCTGGATCGTCTCGAAGCGGCAAAATCACTCGCAAACATTCCCCTCGAACCTCAGTCATGGTCCAAGGAAATCTCTTTCCTGCAGCAACGCCTGCATACCGGCACCGGCCACGTGTATTCAGACAT
>JASFUE010000020.1:0-18526 GCA_050050435.1 Burkholderiales bacterium
GAGTTCGCGACCAAGCTGAAGACCACCCATGCTGCCGTTACTTTCGGCAGCATCAACGATAAACATGTCCGCATTCAGCTGGCCCTGCTTACCGTTTACCAGTTTGTTCCCACACGCAAATCGCTCTACCGCAATGCCTGAGCCGGCGAGATAGCGGTTGACGAATTCGGCGTCGGCATCGTCATTGACGACCAGCGCAATCCGATAATTTTCATCAACTGCACACAAATTCCGACTCCGGTAATCACGTCAACGAGTCTCTTAGTAACGGCAGAATCCGTGCCCAGAAAAAGTTTGTTGGCAAACCGGGAACTTGTCGAAATTCGACGCCCCGTCGCTGCCAACAATTGGCGTCTATTGCCCCCGTAAAAAGTCGAAATCGCAACCTTCGGTCGCCTGTAAAACATGCTCGCGATAAAGACGCGCGTAGCCACGCGAAGGGACCGGCGGTGCAGACCAGGCAGCACGTCGCTTTTTCAGTTCATCTTCAGTGACCAGTAGATCGAGGCGTTGCTGCTTGACGGATAGGAAAATACGATCACCGGTTCTTACCAGTGCAAGGTTACCGCCGGATGCCGCGTCAGGACATACGTGCAATACAACCGTGCCAAACGCGGTGCCACTCATACGCGCATCGGAAATCCGGACCATGTCCTTGACCCCGGCTTTCGCAAGCTTGCGCGGGATCGGCAGGTAGCCGGCTTCGGGCATCCCCGACGGACTTTTGGGTCCGGCGTTCTTGAGCACCAGAAAATCGTCGGCAGTCACGTCCAGGTCTGGCGAGTCGATGCGCGCCGACAGATCCTCCAGCGACTCAAACACCACCGCCCTGCCCTCGCGTTCGAACAGGTTCGGATCGGCCGCTGCACGCTTGAGAATGGCGCCTTGCGGGGCGAGGCTGCCAAACAAGGCCACCAGGCCACCCTGCGCCTGATAGGGCTCGGACACCGGCCGCACGACAGAACGGTCCACGTAGAGCGGTGGCGTTGCCAGACGCTCGCGCAGTGTCTGACCACTGACAGTCATGCAGTCGAGTTCAAGCAGATCCTTCAGCTCATGTAGCACCGCCTGCAAGCCCCCCGCAGCGAACAGATCCTGCATGTAATGTTCGCCGGTGGGCTTCAGATTGACCAGTACCGGTGTTTCCTCGGACAGGCGATTAAGCATTTCCAGTGGAATTGCAATGCCCCGCCGGCCGGCGATCGCGCTCAGGTGCACGATTGCATTGGTTGAACCGCTCACGGCCAGCAACACGCGGATGGCGTTGCGCACCGAGGCAGGCGTGATGATCTCGGAGGGCAATGGACCACCAGAACTCACCATTTCCATGGCCCGCTCGCCGCTCGCCTCGGCCATTCGCAAGCGGTCTGCGTGAACCGCGGGAATTGCCGCGCTGCCGGGCAAGCCCATGCCCAGCGCTTCGGCTATACAGGCCATCGTGCTTGCCGTGCCCATGACCGCGCATGACCCTGCGGTGGTTGCCAGATTGCCTTCGATCCGGTCGATACCCTCGTCGCTGACCTCGCCGGCACGGTATCGCGCCCAGAAACGGCGGCAATCGGTACAAGCGCCGAGACGCTCTCCCTGATAAGGCATCGCCAGCATCGGGCCCGTTACCAGTTGCACGCTGGGTATATTGGCCGAGGCCGCGCCCATGAGCTGCGCCGGTACTGTTTTGTCGCAGCCGCCGATGAGCACACACGCATCCACCGGCTGGGCACGAATCATTTCCTCAACATCGACTGACATCAAATTGCGGAACATCATGCTGGTTGGCGAAAGAAACACCTCGCCCAGCGAAATCGTCGGAAAGTCCACCGGCAATCCACCGGACTTGAGTACGCCGCGCTTGACCGCCTCGACCAGCTCTGGCATCGAGCGATGGCAATTGTTGAAGCCGCTCGGTGAGCTGGCGATGCCGACGATGGGCCGGTCGAGCATGTCTTTCGAATAGCCCATGGAGCGCGCAAACGAGCGGCGCAGATAGACTGCAAAGCCGGGGTCACCATAATTGGTGAGGTTGCGGCGGATACCGTGTGGTTTGTTCTTGTCAGCCATGGCAAATCCGATTTGGGTTGGCCATGTATCATAGAGGCCGATCTGAACCTTCACAACCTTCCGGAGCGCGCACATCACCATGCACCCGTCACGCTTGTTGATAACCACTTTGTTGATTCTGTTTGCCGGCGGCGCTTCGCTGGCAACCGCATCGAAAGGCAGTAAAAATTCAGACACGGTCACAAAGATCGAGTTTGACGCCAGCGCTTCGCAGCTCGTGGACAACGACTCGATGCGCGCCAGGTTATTCGCCGAGGTTCAGGACAGCTCGTCTGCTGCCGCTGCCACCCGAGTAACACATGCCACCAATCAGGCACTGCGCACGCTGCGCAAAGATGCGCAATTGCGCGTACGTAGCGGCGCTTACCGGACCTATCCGGTCAGCGACAAGGGAAAAATCAGCAGTTGGCGGGCGCGCAGCGAACTGATCGTGGAAAGTGACCAACTCGATCGCGTATCGGCTGCGATCGAAGCAGTGGCCAGCACCATGCAGCTTGCCAGTGTCGAGTTCTTTCCGTCAGAGAGGCGGCGCGAGGAAACGGAATCGGTGCTGGTCGATCGGGCAATCAAGGCATTCCTTGCAAAGGCTCGCACAATCGCCAGCAGCTTCGGCGCAACGCAATTCCAAATCTCGCAAGCGAGCATCAGCAACCCGGGAGATGTTTCACCACCGCAACCCGTGATGCGGGCGATGGCAGCTGACTCGATGGCAGCAGCGCCGGAATTCGGCAGCGGGACCACCCGGCTCACCGTCACGGTCGCCGGCACGATTCTGATCCGGCGCTAGAATACTCTAGCTGTTGCCGCGGCCTGCCTGGTCACGTAACTGACCATCGGTTTTGCGGCTTGCCGGCGTGGCAATTTTGGCACGGGCCTCGGCCAGTGCAAGTCCGCGCCACACACGGCCACGCCAGACATGCCAGCCTGTCAGTAGCGGAAAGGCCAGACCCGCCCCCCAGTGAATGATCGCCATCTTGTCGCGCACGACTTCTGCGCCAACGTAATACAGCAGATATCCCGTCAGCGTCATGGTAACCATGACGGCAAAGAAAACGGTCCCGGAAACACGATTGCGGCTTGTCCCCCAGGCCCGGCGCACGTGGCCTGGCAACACGCTGCCAAACCCAATCAGAAATGCTGCTGCCGAAATACCGTGCACCCGCAACCACCAGGGTTCCAGCGGATGGATCTGCGGCCCGAACTCGCCTTCGACACGGATGAAATAATGAAACCAGAGCCACAAGATCCCGGACAACACCAACACCGTTCCGACCGAATACAGATAGGTTTGTTGCCATCGACCGAGCCGTATTGCGGGCGCGCTCATGTCATTGCTCTACTGAAACCATTGTGCGACAGGGCAACACTATCATTGCCGGAACGATCGCGGGGCGCGGCAACGCCGGGAGTGGATGCACTCGCCGTGCCGCTATTGTGCGGGCGCGCGGGTGAATCGATCAGCGTCTGCATGTCGCCATCGATCAGAAAACCTTCAGCCCGGAATCGCGCCAGCAACGGCGCGCTCGACTCGCCCATCATGAGCACGCATTTGGCAAGCGCATCGGCAACGGCGCACTGCGCTGCGCGCACCGTTGCGGAACGCCCCGCAGCAACCGGATTATCAGCACGCGGATCGAGCACCTCTCCGGACGCGTTGAACCCGCGATCATTCGCGTAGCTGGCACTGGTTGCCAAGGCACGATCACGCAACTCGATTTGCGCGCGTGCTCGTTCAGGCGCCAGCGGATCGCGCACCTGCACCGTTGCCGCCTCCTCACCGAACGCACGCAGATCGCCACCGGCATTCACGCAACCGGCGGCCACACCCTTGCGCTTCAGAATTTCGACGGCAGCATCCACCGCATTGCCCTTGGCGATTCCACCCAGGTCAACTGCGAGCGTCCGGTGTAGCCGCACGCGGCAATCGGGCAACAACTCGATGTCCCGGTAGGTCGCATGTGCATCGTAGCCCCGGCTTGCCAATGCAGGCAGGGTACCGCGAGCCATCATCGCAGCACCGACGCTGACGTCGAATACGCCGTCGCTGGCCTGCGAAATTTCCGTTGCCAATTCGAGTACGCGCCAGGTACGTTCATCGACGCTGATCACGCTTTGCGCCGGTGCATTGTTGATATGAAACACATCGCTGTCGCGCGTGTGCGCACTCATCAGATCATGGATGCGCGCTATCTCGGCAAAGGCCGCATTGGCAGCCTCGTGCAAATCCTCGCGCCCGTCGCCGGATAGCGAAATTTCCACCAACGTACCAAGTAGCGGTTTAGCCCGTTTAACCCGGTCGCAATACCTGGTCATAAGTCGCCAGCAATCTTTTCACGCCTTCGGCAATATGCCGACACGACATGGTCGCTCCGGAAATATTCTTGATGTCCTCGTCCAGCGTTACCGGATCACCATTCTTCTTGCCAATGAATTGTGCACGCCACGCCGGATTTCGAATTTCGTATCCATAGCTTTCGCGGTAAACCAGAACTTCAATCTGGCGCACGCGGCCGTCCGCACTGAGAGCGACGGCATAGGTAATGAATTCATGCTTGCCGTAAACCTCATCGATGATGAAGTAGCCGACAAGCCGGTCGCCTTCGTGAACTTCCCATAAAGGTTGCTTGTTTCTCTCTACGCGCACGCCAGAGGCTTTCTGAATCGCGGATACGGTGTCCTTGTCCAGCACCAGGTCGTTGCGCTCGAAACTGGCGCTCTTTCCGAACATCAGTTGCTGTGCCTGCTCCACCGTCAGGTACTGGGCGGCCTGCACCTGTCCGGCAACGCTGACCGCGGCAACCGGAATCGAAACGATGCGTAACCAGTCATGATGCGAAGCCATCAATGACCTCCTGACCCGGCGAGGGCCCGCAATTGCACGATGACCTGCCCGCACGCACTGCACGTCATGTGCGGGCACGCCTGCGCGCCATAAGCTGCCTTTGGTTCCACTACTCCTCCTTGTTCCACCGGGCTTTTTTTCAAATGCCTCCTGGTTCGTCTGCCATTCACCGCGTCGGAGTGCGATCACGGTGACTGCGATATTATTGCGAATGATTTCCATTTGCAAATAACACCCCTTGGGTGAATGCGCTTGCAACCAACGCGTTGCCAATCAACGCCTTGGCGTTCAACGCATGACCACCCAAACCGGCTGACTTGCCGGGCGGCGCAGTTCGCCGCAGGCCGGCGAAACGATTACCGCTTTATTGCCAGCCGATCTCATGGGCCGTTTCCGGCCCGACGATTACCACATCCAGCGTCTGCGGCGCCACCGACTTTGTCTCTGATACCGGAATGCGCGCGCCCATGATCTCCGCAAATTCCTGCGGGAACAGCGGCGTGAGATCCGGCTCGGCGTAGCCGGCCGGATAAACCGGCTGGTTGTTCGCAAAGTCATATTTGTCGGTCGCACCCAGCGTATGTAACAGCTCATGGACGATGATGATGTTGTTCTCCGCACTCATCTGTGGCACCGAAAACAGGTTGGCAACACCGACCAGACCTTTTTGCAAACCGATCGAATGCTCCAGGTGCTTCGTGGTCGACGGATGAAACATCAGGGCGTAAATCTTGATGTCGGGCTTGAGGATCGGGTGTTCTCCATGGCGCCACGCCCAGAATCGCATGCGCAGGCTCCAGAACATCACCTCGGGAACCGAGCCGCCGACTGGTGCTGGCGGCGGCACGCCATGAACCTCGGGTCCCAGATATACGTCCACCGGGTTGAGCAATGCCACGCCATATTGCCGCGCCTCTTCACGCATGAACGTCCGGATTGCTTCGAAACTCTCGTCATTGAGACTGCGAATATAAGCTTCGGTCTCTTCTTTCTGGTCGCCATTGATCGGAAACACCACCACATTGAGGGCACGTTTCCAGGAAGTGGTGCGAACACGCGCCTGCCAGCTTCCGACTGCAACGCTCAGCAACACGAACAACAGCAAGGCGACGCGAAAATTCCTGGCCATGATTCTCCGTTGCCGATAACCGCGTGTTCAGTTGCGCCGAGCCGGGATCACAGCGATCCGGCTGATGGCTGCCCGGCGTGTACGGTTGGCGGCGCGCTGCCCGCTTTCAGGCCGCGGCATCATCCCACTTCCAGTCGCGATACTGGTCACGCAACGCGGTTTTCAGAAACTTGCCGGTCGAGGTGCGGGGAATCGCATCAACGAAGACATAGGCATCGGGCACCATCCACTTGATAAACTTACCTGCCAGGTATTGCCGGATGTCCTCCTCGCTGGCCTGTTCTCCCGGTTTTAAAGTTACCACCGCGAGCGGGCGCTCGGACCATTTTGGATGCGGTACCGCGATCACGGCTGCTTCCTGCACTGCCGGGTGGCCCATAATCGCGTTTTCGAGATCAACCGAACTGATCCATTCACCACCGGACTTGATCAGGTCCTTGGTGCGGTCAGTGATTTTCATGAAACCGAGCTCGTCTATGGAAGCAACGTCGCCGGTGCGCAACCAACCATCTTCAGTAAAGCTCTCGCTTGACACCGGCACCCCGTGATAACTGCCGGTAATCCATGGGCCGTGAACCTGGATTTCACCAACGGCTTTGCCGTCCCATGCAGCCTCGCTGCCATCTTCTTCGATACCTCGCAGGTCAACCAGGGGAAGCGGGTATCCCTGCATTGACTGCACGGCGAAACGCGCGTCCTCATCGAGGTGTTGCTGCTGCGCGGTCACTTTCGATACCGTCGCCAGCGGTGAAGTCTCGGTCATGCCCCAGCCCTGCAATACCTCGATGCCCAGTTTCGCGTACGCGCGAATCATGGCTTCCGGCACGGCTGCGCCACCGACGGTCAGCCGCAGGCCGGGCTGTAATTTCCATTTGCCCGGATTCCCGGCAATGATCTGCGCCATCGGCAGCCAGATGGTCGGCACGCCGCAGGACAATGTGACTTTTTCGCTTTCCAGCAGCGGCAGCAGGTCATCCGGGTGCAGATGCGGCCCGGGGAAAACCATTTTCACCCCGAGCATCGCCGCGGTATAGGGAATGCCCCAGGCATTGGCATGGAACATCGGCACAACCGGCAACAGCACATCGTCCCCGGAAATGTCGCATGCATCCGGAATTGCCTGCACCAGCGAATGCAAAACCTGGGAGCGGTGCGAATACACTACCCCTTTCGGGCGCCCGGTGGTTCCCGACGTGTAACACATGGCACAAGGCTCGTTCTCATCCATTTCCGGATACTCGAAGTCGCCGCTGGCCGTGGCGAGAAACGCTTCGTATTCATCCATGCCCTGCGCAACCGGTTCACCCGTCAGCGACACCACGATGACGCGCTCCAGGTTGACCTTGTCACGGAACTGCTCGAACAGCGGCAACAGAATATCGTCAACGATCAGAAAACGATCACCGGCGTGATCCGCTATGTACCCGATATCTTCGGGCGCCAGGCGCAAATTCAGCGTGTGAAGTACGCCTCCCGCAACGATCACACCGAAGTAGGATTCATAATGAGCGTAGTGATTCCACATCAGGGTCGCAACGCGATCACCACGTTTCAAGCCCGCTCGCGTCAATGCTTCAGCCAGCAAGCGCGAGCGCCTGTAAAAATCCGCGTAAGTGTATCGATGCAGGGATTTGTCCGGCATGCGAGAAACAATTTCCTGTTTCCCGAACAGTTTTCCCGCCCGCTCAAGAAAATGCGCCAGGTTCAGCGGCGTACGCATCATCGTCGATTTCATCAGGCCCCTCACTCCCGTCTGCGATTCACTTGTCGACTCGAAGGATCACAGTTTCATTGTTAATCGCCATACAGGCGCATAGCGCGCACAAACGACATACGCCATCAAATGCCGGTTTGGCACAAGGAAAAGCCCCTCGACTACTCCCCCGCGGATTGGCCAGCACGAGCATTAGACGCGCCCGCATCATGTCAACCAGAGTTTACGATCTGAAACCGTCTGGTTGCAAAAAACGTCTGTCACATGCCGCTCGAGCACGATACGCAACGCACTCACACGGCCACAGCCAGCGAATACCGGCAATCACGCGGTGGACAACAACCGCCGTCACACACATCAGGTTGTCAGTACGACCTTGCCGCTGACTCGCTTGTACATCACCTCATTCAGTGCCTGCGCCGCGTCTTCCAGAGGATAGGTTCCATGGATGTGGGGCTTGACCTTACCCTGCACAAAAAACTGCATCAACTCTTCGTTGTTGCGCCGGTTCTTCTCCGGCTCCTTGCGCGTAAACGCGCCCCAGAACACGCCGACGATGGAGCAGCCTTTGAGCAAAGTGAGATTGAGCGGGACTTTCGGTATGTCGCCGGCAGCAAAACCGACCACCAGAAAACGCCCGTTCCAGGCCATATCGCGCAGTGCGGGTTCCGAGTACGGCCCGCCAACGGGATCGTAAACGACGTCGACTCCTTTACCCGAGGTCAGTTCCTTGACCCTGGCACGCAGGTCCTCCTCACCATATTTGATCAGCTCATCTGCGCCATTTTCCTTGCATACCTGCAGCTTCTGATCAGTTGAAGCTGCCGCAATCACGCGCGCGCCCATCATCTTCCCGAGTTGCACGGCGGCAATGCCGACGCCGCCCGAAGCGCCAAGCACCAGCAGCGTCTCGCCCGCCTTGAGCTGCGCGCGATCCTTCAGGGCGTGATAACTGGTGCCATAGGTGAGCACAAACGCCGATGCGGGGACGAAGTCCATTGCGTCCGGCATCGGAATCGTGCGATCGGCCTCGACCACCATCTCCTCGGCAAAACCGCCCCAGGTGTTGAACGCGATGACACGATCCCCCGGTTTCACCGACGTAACGCCTTCGCCGATTTCCTTCACTACTCCCGCCACTTCTCCCCCGGGGGAAAAAGGCAGTTCCGGCTTGAACTGGTACTTGCCCTGAATAATCAGCGTGTCCGGAAAGTTGACGCCACAGGCTTTTACGGACAGCACCACCTCGCCCTTGCCCGGGGCAGGCGAAGGAATGTCTTCAACAACCAGTTTCTCCGGCAAACCCAGTTCCTTGCACAGTACTGCTCTCATTCGTTCCTCTCCACTGTTGTTCCTGCTTCAGCTTTTCAGGATCTTTTCCACCTGCCGCCAGCCCGCTTCGGCCATTGGACGGGCCCGCTTGCCCTGCTCGGCAGCATGTTCGCTTGCAGCGGTGCCGTCCTTCACCCGCCCCATGATGCCCTGAAGAATTCCGGCCAGACGGAACATGTTGTAGGCGAGATAAAAATCCCAGTTGGCAATTTCTGTGCGCCCGGTACGGTCGCAATACATGCGGACATACTCTTCTTCGGTCGGAATGCCGAGCGCGCGCAGATCGACACCGCCGATGCCCCGGAACTCTCCCGGCACCAGCCTCCACGTCATGCAGTGGTAGGCAAAATCAGCCAGCGGATGACCGAGTGTCGACAACTCCCAGTCCAGCACAGCCAGGATGCGCGGTTCAGTGGGATGGAAGATGACGTTGTCAATGCGGTAGTCACCATGAACTACGGTGGTTTCATCTCCGGATGGGATGTTCTCCGGCAACCACCCGATGAGATTCTCCATCGCTTCGATGTGCTCGGTCTCGGAGGCGCGATACTGCTTGATCCAGCGACTGATCTGACGCTGGATGTAGTTGCCCGGACGGCCAAAATCGGCCAGCCCGACCGCCTCATAGTCGACTCGGTGCAATTCCGCGATCACCCGGTTGAGCTCGCCATAGATGGCCCGGCGTTCGTCGACCGTGCAAGCCGGCAACAGGCCATCCCACAGCACCCGGCCCTGGACATAGTCCATGATGTAGAAAGCAGTTCCAATGACCGATTCATCCTCGCATAGGCAATAGGGCCGTGCCACCGGCACCTTGGTGCCATGCAGTGCGCTGATCACCTTGAACTCGCGGTCAACGGCATGTGCCGAGGGCAACAGCTTTCCCGGTGGTTTGCGTCGCAGCACATAGCAGTTTGAACCGGCTTTGAGCATGAACGTAGGATTGGACTGGCCGCCACTGAATTGTTCGACTTCGAGCGCCCCCGAAAATCCCTCGATATGCTCACGCAAATAGTCCGAAAGCCGGCCAACGTCGAACCTGTGTCGCTCGTCCACCGGCCTGGTGCCAACGAATTGCTCGTGCATTGTCTCCTCCTGAAGCCGCCGATTATCGCATGCGTGCAAGCAATGGGGCGCGAAGCCGGAAGACATGGAACCCGGTCAAACATGCGCATGCTAGACTCGAAACCAACTTGACCGGGTGATGACATGAAAGAATTCAAGGATCGCGTTGCAGTGGTAACCGGTGGCGCCAGCGGCCTTGGCCGCGCCATGGCGTGGCGTTTTGCCGGGGAAGGCATGAAAATCGTGCTGGCAGACATCGAACAGGAGAGTCTTGACACCACGGCCGGGGAGTTGCGCGATGCCGGTCATGCAGTGCACGCGGTTCGTTGCGACGTCTCGCAAGCGCAAGAAGTCGAGGACCTTGCCCGACAGACGCTATCTGCATTTGGCGCCGTGCACGTGGTGTGCAACAACGCCGGTGTTGCGCCAGGCGGCGTGATCTGGGAGCACTCGGTCAAGGACTGGGAGTGGGCCATGGGGCCCAACGTGTGGGGCGTGATCCACGGCGTTCGCGTGTTTACCCCCATTATGCTCGGGCAGAATACCGAAGCACATATCGTCAACACCGCCTCGGTGGCCGGCCTGCTCACCCTGCCCGGGATGGGACTGTACTGCGTGACCAAGCATGCCGTGGTTTCGCTCACCGAGTGCCTTCACCACGATCTGGTCGCGCACTCCGACAAGGTCCGCTGCTCGGTGTTGTGCCCCGCGTACGTCCCGACCCGTATTGCCGATTCAGAGCGCAACCGCCCGACACACCTGCGCGATGACAGGCCGAAAACGGAGGACGACCTGCGGCGCGAAGAAGGCATGCGTCACGCTGTTGAGTCAGGCAGGATCTCGGCCGAGGAAGTTGCCAACGCAGTATTCGATGCCGTGCGCAACGAGCGTTTCTACATTCTCACCCACCAGCGCATCAAACCGGCGATCGAAACGCGCATGCAGGACATTCTGCTCGAGCGCCTGCCAACGAATACGCTGACGCGCTGAGGCCGGACAAGGTCACGGCCCGTCTTGCCCGGCAGCATCGGGCGCCGCCTCCGGCAGCCGTGATACCAGCACCTTGTCGACGCGGCTGCCATCCATATCGACGACTTCGAAACGGTAACCGCGCCACTCAAAGCTGTCGGCCGGGCGCGGCACCCGTCCCATGCCGGACATCGCCATGCCCCCGAGCGTGTGGTATCCGCCTTCATCTTCTTCCGGTAACTCGCGCAGCTGCAGCAACTCCTTGAGATCCATCGTATCGAGCATTCCATCGATCAACCATGAACCCGGTGTGCGCTCGACGATCATCTGATCATCCTCATCACGGGACGAGGGCATATCTCCGGCGATAGCCTCCAGAATATCGTTGAGCGTGATCAGCCCCTGAAAATCACCGTACTCATCGACCACGAAGGCGATCTGCAATGGCGAGATCTTGAACGTCTCCAGCATGCGGATACAACTGAGGGTTTCCGGCACATACAGCGGCTCGCGCATACACGCAGCAAGATCGGCAGTCTTTCCCGCAACCTGCTGCGCGAGGATATCCCTGGCATGGATGACGCCGACGACGTTTTCCACGCCGCCGCGGCATACCGGGAAGCGTGAATGCCGGCTGTCGGCAATCTTGCGCAGACTCACCTCGGGCGCCTCGTCAAGATCAACATGGAGCACCTCGAGCCGCGGCGTCATTTCAGCCGCGACGGGACGTTCGTCGAGCATCAACACGTTGTGAACCAGGCGTTGTTCGACCTGCGCGAACACGCCTGCTCTCGTTCCCTGTTCCATCAACAGGCGAATTTCGTCCTCCGATACCGGGGAACGGCGAAATTTCCCCGCTCCGATTGCGCGCAGCACCAGCTCGGTGGAACCGCTCAACAGGACCACGATCGGCAGCGCAAACCTGGAAAGCAGCCGCATCGGCACTGCCGTCATCGAAGCCACCCGCTCCGGATTGTGTAGCGCCAGACGCTTGGGCACGAGTTCGCCGATGATCAGCGAAAAATAGGCAATCGCGATGACCACGATGCCCAGCGCCAGGGCATCGCTATGGGGCGCCAGGGCTGGCACCGTCGACAGCACCCGCGCAAGCTTGTCCGCCAGCGTAGCCCCGCCGAACGCCCCGCTGAAGATGCCGACGAAGGTAATGCCGACCTGTATCGTGGAGAGAAAATTCGACGGCTCGCGCGCCAGTGCCAGGGCACTGCCCGCGCCACGATTGCCTTCATTGGCAAGCTGCTGCAAACGGGCTTTGCGGGCGGAGACTACCGCGATCTCGGACATCGAGAACAAGCCGTTCAGAAGGAACAACAGGACCAGAATAACGATTTCCATGACAGTAGATTCCGCAAAGACACCATGCTCCAATGTAGCAACTGAACCGCGGCGATGGAACCTTGCCGATATCACCAAGTGTCTGCCGGGTGTGCATAACGGCTCACCCCCGCAAGCGGCGAACCGACTTGTATGCACGTTGTCCAACCGTGTTGCCGGGACCAGATCAGTGAATGGCGGTCTTTCCCCATCAATGCGGCAGGCCATCGGCATTTGGCGGTTGACCGTACAAGACGTAGAATGCCGACCCGTCAAGCGGCCTCGCCGCATAACGCAACACAAAGCGGCACATCATTGGAACGACTCACCAACCCGATTACACCCGAAGTCGCCCGCCGGCGCACGTTTGCGATCATCTCGCATCCGGATGCGGGCAAGACGACGCTGACAGAGAAGTTGCTCCTGTACGGCGGCGCAATCCAGGCCGCCGGTACCGTCAAGGCGCGCAAGTCCGGCAAGTACGCCACATCGGACTGGATGGCGATCGAAAAGGAACGCGGCATTTCCGTCGCCAGTTCGGTCATGCAGTTCGAGTACCGCAACTGCATCATCAACCTGCTGGACACGCCCGGTCACCGTGATTTTTCCGAAGACACCTACCGTGTACTGACCGCGGTGGATGCCGCACTGATGGTCATCGACTGCACCAAGGGTGTGGAGGCGCAAACCATCAAGTTGCTGGAAGTGTGCCGTCAGAGAAACACACCAATCATTACCTTCATCAACAAACTCGATCGTGAAGGCCGCCATCCGCTCGAACTGATCGATGAGATCGAAGAAGTGCTCAACATTCATTGCGCGCCGATGACCTGGCCGATCGGCATGGGCAAGCGCTTCGCCGGAATCTACGATTTGCACGGCGATCGCACCCTCCTCTACCCGGCCATCAATAATTCGGACGAGAATGAAATCCGCGGTGTTCCCGGCCTGGATGACCCTGCCCTGGTCGAGCGTTTCCCGGCCGAAATCGCGGATGCGAAAGAAGAGGTGTCGCTGATACACGCCGATGCCCGCGAGTTCGACCGCGAGCATTTCCTCGAAGGTGAACTGACCCCGGTGTTCTTTGGCTCGGCGATGAACAATTTCGGCGTCGACCAGGCACTCAATGCACTGGTGAACGAAGCACCCCCGCCGTGCCCGCGCAAGGCCGTAGAACGCGAGGTTGCTCCAGACGAGCCGAAGTTTGCCGCCTTCGTGTTCAAGATTCAGGCGAATATGGATCCGCAGCACCGTGACCGCATTGCTTTCCTGCGTGTATGTTCAGGCCGCTTCGAACGCGGTATGAAACTGTTTCATGTGCGCAGCGGCAAGGAAATCCGCGCCAGCCAGGTGGTGAGCTTTCTGTCGCAACGGCGCGAGACACTGGAAGACGCCTGGCCCGGCGACATCATTGGACTGCTCAATCATGGCAGCATCGACATCGGCGACACCTTTACCGAGGGCGAAGAGCTCAATTTCGTCGGAATTCCCTATTTCGCACCAGAGCTGTTCCAGGGCGTCACCTTGCGCGACCCGCTCAAGAGCAAACAGTTGCAGAAGGGCTTGCAGCAACTTGGTGAAGAAGGCGCAATCCAGGTATTCCGGCCAATGATTGGAAACGAAATGATTCTCGGCGCAGTCGGGCTGCTGCAATTCGAAGTGGTCGCGCACCGGCTCAAGGCCGAATACGGAGTGGATGCAACGACACGCTCCCTGAGTTTTTATGCCGCGCGCTGGGTCACCAGCAAAGACCCGCGCAAACTCGCCGAATTCCAGAAGCAGCTGGCAGCAAATCTGGCGCTCGATGCTTCGGGCAGCCTCGCCTACCTTGCCACCTCGAAACCGAATCTCGATCTGACTATGGAACGCTGGCCGGACATCGAGTTTCACAATATCCGCGAACACGCCCAGCGCCTGAGTAGCTGATCTAGCGGGCGCGCCCCTGCGCCCCGCCTTTGCGTGCTTGCCTCAGGCCGTCTGCTTGACTTTCGAGTTCTTTTCGATGAATCGGGCCAGGCGCGCCACACCCTCGCGAATTGCCTCGTTCGATGCGGCATAGCTGAATCGGATGTGTTGACCTTCATCAGGGACACGCGTGCCGAAATGAATGTCGGCGAGCACCGCCACACCGGCTTCATTGAGCAAACGCTTGCGAAACTCTTCCGAATCCTTCGCGCCGATCATCTCGCAAGCCTCGGTAACATTGGGCCAGGCATAGAACGCTCCACCCGGCATTTCGCAATGCACGCCGGGCACTTCATTGAGCAGACCGACAATCAGATCACGGCGCTCGAGAAACTTATCGCGCATCTTCTGTGGCTCGGACTGGTCACCGTTGAGCGCCTCGACAGCTGCCCACTGGCTGATGTGCGAAGCACAGGACTCGGTATTGGTCACCCAGCGGGTGAACACCGGTGCCAGCATCCGGTTTGCTACAAAGCCGAGCCGCCAGCCGGTCATCGCCCAGGTCTTGGAACTGCCGTCGCAGACAATGGTTCGTTCGAGCATGTCGGGGAAAGCTGTGATGGAGACAAACTCGCCTTCGTAGCAAAGGTGCGAATAGATTTCGTCGGCAAAAACCCATACCTGCGGATGACGGCGCAGAATGGCAGCGATTGCTTCCATGTCCCCGCGGGGAATAATGCCGCCAGTCGGGTTCTGCGGAGAATTGAGAATCAGCAACCGCGTCTTGTCGGTGATTTTTGCTTCCAGCTCGGCCGGATCGAAACTGAAGCCGCGCGATTCACGCAAGTGAATCGGAACAGGAACCGCCCCGTTGGCCCGAATCTGCGATTCATAAATCGGAAAGCCGGGGTTTGGGTAAATCACTTCCTCACCGGCACCGTAATCGGTGGTGGCTAGCACGGAATACATGATGAAAGGCTTGGCGCCGGCGGCAACGACAATGTCCTCGGTGCCAAACTGAGCTCGACGTGTGCGATTGAAGTAGTTTGCCGCTGCTTCGCGCAACTCGAATATCCCCGCTGACGGGGTGTATCCGTGCTTGCCGTCGTTGATCGCGCCAATCGCCGCATCGCAAATGTTCCTCGGTGTGGGGAAATCCGGCTGGCCGATGCAGAACGAAACGATATCCTTACCCTGGCGCTGCAGCTCGCTGACTTCCGCCAGCACGACGAACGCGTTTTCGGTGCCGAGCTCACTTGAGCGGCGCGAAATCGAAGGCATCAGTGCTCCCCCCTGACCTTGCTTCATGTTATTTCGAGGCCGTACATGGCCTCGGGACGAAGGCTCAAAGTCTACATCACTCCAGCGTGACACCATTGCGATCAGACACTGACCACCGCATGCGCGCACGCCCATACCGGGAATCCCGCCTTGATCTGTTCTGCCCGCTCGCGCATCATTGTGAATTCGGCCAAACGAGCGGATTGCCTGAAGCCGCCTATACAAATCAAACGAGGAGGATAAATGACTGAAAAATCAGCAAGTGCCGAGATTGAGAGCAGCAATTCGCAGATGCCAGCCGACAAGCCCGCCGATACCACCCGCCGCCAGATGCTCAGGGCCGGTACGCTGGCCGGCGGTGCCGTGCTGCTGAGCGCGCCTTTTATCGGTAACGCGGAAGCGGCAAAAACCACAACCTGGAAAGTTCAGTCAAGCTGGGATGCCGGTACCACCGGCTTCAAGTTGTTTGAAGAATGGGCCAACGGATTCAAGGAAAAATCCGGCGGCGAACTGGCGATCAAGCCCTTCCCGGCAAAAGCGGTTGCCGCCGACAACAACGCATTGTTCGATGCGGTGCGCACCGGCGTACTTCAGGCGATGAACCCGTTCACGCTGTACTGGTCAGGCAAGATTCCAGCGTCCGTGTTCCTGTCGTCGTATCCGGCTGGTCCTGACCAGACGAGTCATTGGGACACCATGTTCTATGGACTGGGCATGCTGGAAATGACGCGCGAGATCTTCAAGAAATACGGTCTTTACTATGTCGGACCGATCCAGCATGACGCCAATATCATCCACTCCAAGAAGCCGGTCACCAGCCTCGAGCAACTCAAGGGAATGAAGATCCGCCTTCCAGGCGGAATGGTGGCCCAGGTGTTCGAACAGTTCGGCGTGAGTACCACCAGTATGCCGGGTTCCGATATCTACCCGGCTCTGGAAAAAGGCACGATCGACGCCGCCGATTATGTCGGACCGGCGATCAACTGGGATCTCGGGTTTGCCGAAGTCACCAAGTACATCATCTGCATGGGTCCTCCGGGACAGACTTCGCTGTATCAGCCGGTTGACCTGATGGACCTCACGGTCAACATGCGCGCCTGGAGCCGCCTGTCGAAAAAGATGCAGACGTTCGTGGAGGAACAGGTTCAAACCTATTCGGTGCATCACTTTGTCACCATCCAGAAAGCCGACCTGGCCGCGATGGAGAAATTCCTCAAGAAGGGTACGACGGTCTCACGCCTGCCCGCCGAAGATGTGCTTCGCTTCCGAAAAGCGGCAATCCCGGTCTGGTATCAGTGGGCCCGCAAGAACAAGGACTCGAAACGCATCTTCGAATTACAGCGTGATTTCATGCTGAACCCGTACATGGGCTACCTGAATCCCGAAGACGTAAAGGGTCTGAAGCTCTAGAAGAAAAAATTGCCGGCACGCGCGGCGGATGGCATTGCCATCCGCCGTTCACGTTCTGCCCGCAAACCGGAGGAGACATGTCTGAATCCACTAATTTCGTATTGCCCCACTGGATCTACTGGGGCTGGCTGGCGATCATGCCGTTGGTGTTCATGTGGTTCACGCGCGGCGCAAAACCGAGCGCGACACCGGACGAAGAAACCGCCGCCAAGGTCCTCGCCGATCAGGACGAGCCAACCCTGCAAGCACCCGGCAATGTCTATACACGCATTCTTGACTGGATCACCGAAAAATCCGGCCTGTTCGTTTCACTGTGGACTGTCAATGCGGTTTGCGTCTATTTCTACGAAGTTGTGTCGCGTTACCTCTTCGACGCACCGACCATCTGGGCGCATCAGGCGTCATACCTGATGTTCGGGATGCAATACCTGCTGGCGGGTGCGTTTGCCCTGTTGCACGGCGATCACGTCCGGGTCGATGTGGTCTACATCAAGCTGCCGAAACGGGCGCAGATCGGCATGGATATCTTCACCTCGACATTCTTTTTCATTTTTGCTGTGGCGCTGGCGGGAACGTGCTGGCGGTTTTTTATCGACTCGGTCGACATGAGTGAAGTCACCGATGAGACCTGGCAGGTGCAGTTCTACCCGGTGAAAGGCGCCATGGTGCTCGGTGCAATCCTGCTGATTCTTGCCGGCGTATCGAAACTGCTCAAGGACATCCAGTTGTTCGTCCGCACCGCGGGAGGGAAAACAGCATGAGTACCATGACCTCCTCGCCCGCCATGAAGCCGGGCGGCGCCGGAAAGATCTGGACCTGGATCATGATCGCGGCCACCACCGCCGTGGTCCTGGTCTGCCTGATCGAATGCATCAATATTCTTTTTTACGATCCGTACGGCGACGAGCACTTCATTTTCACGCTAGGTGAGTCGCTCATCGACACCGACATCGAGACTCTAACTTTCCTGATGTTCGGCTCGCTGGCCCTGCTGCTGATGGCCGGTTTGCCAATGGCATTCGTTGTCGGCGGCCTGGGTGTGGTGTTCATCTACCTGGTCGGCGGCCAGACCATGGTGAACATCATACCGACGCGAATCTTTCCGTTGATGGCCAATCCGGACCTGGCTGCGATTCCGTTGTTCATTTTCATGGCGTCGATGCTCGAGCGTGCCGGACTGATCGAGGAAATGTTCGATGTCGTCTACAAATGGATGGGCGGTTTGAACGGTGGCCTGGCGGCTGCAACCATTCTCGCATCGACGATACTCGCGGCTATGGTTGGGGTGATTGGCGCGGCCGTTGTCACGATGGGCATTATCGCCCTGCCGGCGATGCTCAAGCGCAATTACGATCAGAAAATTGCGCTCGGCTCGATCATGGCAGGCGGCACGCTGGGCATCCTGATTCCGCCATCGATCCTCGCCATTCTGTATGCCGTCGTCGCACAGCAGTCAGTCGGCCAACTCTATCTCGGCTCGATCGTTCCC
>JASFUE010000021.1:0-18312 GCA_050050435.1 Burkholderiales bacterium
TCCACCGTGCAATCGATGCGCGACTCTCTGGAGAAGCTGCTGCACGATAATGCGAAAATTGCACCGGAAAGCCTGGTGTGTCCGCATATTCCCTACGGAATAACTCACGATGTGGCCTCCGCAGCCAGGTGGTTTGACTACGCCTCCAACCCGATTGTCCTTGACATGGTGGAACAACTGATTGGGCCGGACATCATCCTCTGGGGTTCGCAGGTCTTTTGCAAACCGGCTGGCACCGGCAAGGAAATTCCATGGCATCAGGACGGACGTTACTGGCCGATGCGTCCGCTGGCGACTTGTTCGGTGTGGATTGCAATCGACGACGTTGGGCCTGAGAACGGTTGCATGCGCTACATCCCCGGCTCGCACGCTGCGGGCGAGGTAATGCGCCATCGCACCAGCGATCGTACTGACGTGGTACTCAATGAAGAAGTCGAACCGGAATTATTTGATGCCGCAAGTGCGCGGGATGACGTGCTCGAATCGGGGCAGTTCTCGTTGCATGACATTTTTCTGATTCACGGTTCCAACGCCAATTGTTCGGCGAAACGCCGTGCCGGATATGTCATTCGTTACATGCCGGCCAGCTCGAGCTTCGTGCGCCATTACGGAGACACGCATCGACAGGGTGAAGTCAGTTTCAGCATGAGCAAGCGCCCGATCTGGTTGCTGCGTGGACAGGATCGGGGCGGCAACGATTTCAGCGTCGGGCATGGAGAAGATTATCAACTCGCTCCGCGAGTGTCCGACGAGACTCGCTGATTTTCTCTGGCGACCGATGCGCTTCCTCGTTCTGTTTGTGATAGCGACTGCAAGGCGCATTACGGATTCAAGGTGAGCGATGCCGGTAGCATGATTACCCGGGAATATGTATTGACCATGGCGACCTACAACCAGTGGATCAATGCCAGGGTCTACGGGGCTGCGCGGAAATTGCCGGCACAAGAACTCGCGTCACAGCGCAAGGCTTTCTTCGGATCAATTATCGGTACGCTCAATCACATCGTGGTTGGCGACACCATCTGGCTGAAACGCTTTGCCACGCATCCATCCGCATTCGTCTCGCTCGACCCGATACGGCAATTGCAAACGCCCGCCGCGCTCGACCAGAAACTATTCGAGGACCTGGAGGAATTGTTCGCGCGGAGAGGACTCGTCGATGCCGCCATTCTTCGCTGGGCGGGCGAGCTGACTGAATCGGATCTCAGGCACGTTATCGTCTACAACAGAATGGGGGCAGCCGTTGCAAGAAAACCCTTGCAATCGTTACTGGTGCACTTCTTCAATCACCAGACGCATCACCGCGGGCAGGTGACCACCTTGCTCAGCCAGGCTGGCGTGGACGTTGGTGTGACCGATATTCTCGCGCTGATGCCCGACGTGGCTGACTGACAGGGATCAGGTCTGATCCTGCGCCGGGGTCACGGTGATCTTGCCGCGCGCCAGCGGCAGGATGGCGATCAGTCCGAGTATCGGCCCGGGCAACAATATCCAGCCGACCCAGGCATTGAAATAACTCAGGCTCATCGATGCGACGGTGATAGAAATCACCGAGATAAAGAAGCCGATGCTGTTCTGGATCGCCAGCGCGCTGCCAACGACGTTTTGCGGGCAGGCGCGTGCGGATAACGCCGAGAACTGTGCGGAATCGGCAACTACACTGACGCCCCAGATGAGAAGCAATATCAGCAAGATCGCTGCGGAGGCATGCTGTAACAGTGGAAACAGCAGGCACATCAGTGCCGAGGTGGCCAGCGCAAACGCGGCAACGCGCGCGCTGCCGAATTGGCGGCTGAACCAGCCGCCGGTAACGCAGCCCACTGCACCGGCGCCGATGATCGCAAAGGCCCACGCCGATGTGTGCCAGTCGTCCGTTGACTTGCTCAGTATCGGCACCAGCAGAAACGGAACGATGGTCCAGAAGGCGTAAATCTCCCACATGTGGCCGAAATAACCAAAAGCCGAAGCGCGAAAAGCGGGGATCCGGAACACTTTCATGACGGCGCCGGGGCGCAGCCGTTGCCCCGGTGCGCCTCTGACCAGATGCGGACCATCACCAAGCCAGCCAACCATCACCGCTGCGGCCAGAGCCAATGCCGAGGATGTCAGCACGACCAGGCTCCAGTCCCACTGGCTGCCGGCGGCGCGCACCGCGTGCGGCAGTGCCGTGCCCAGCGTGAGCATGCCAATCAGCCAGCCCAGTGCTTCTCCCGAGCGATTCGGCTCCCAGCTCACCACCAGTTTCATGCCCAGCGGGTAAATGCCGGCAAGCGCGATGCCGGTCAGGAATCGATACACAAACGCGTCGTGTAGCCCGGTTGCAATCAGTGCGAAGGCGGCATTGGTCAGTGCACCGAATATGGCGCAAGCGGCGACAAGGCGGCTGGCGGCATAACGGTCGGCAATGCCTGAGAGGGCGAAGCCGAACGTGCCGGTGATGAAGCCCAGTTGAACCGCATTAGTGAGCAGGCCGATGTCGGCACTGGTCAGCCCCCAGTCGCGCGCCAGCCCCGGAGCCGATGCATTGGCACTGAACCACAGCGACGTGCCAAACAACTCGGCAATGATGATGATGATAATCGCGCTCATGCGGTTCCCCGGCTTTCTCCGCGCTCAGCGGCCTGGGCAATGAATGCTGACTTGCTGGATCGACGCCGCTCTCAAGAGTCGCCATGCAGGCGTGCAAACGCGCATACTTCCGGCATGAAACGGCGGAAGTCATTCTCCAGCTCGATGTAGTTCTCCACCAGTTCTTCTGCCGAGTCAAGCAGCGCGTTGTCGCGGCGGCGAAGCCGCTGGCTCATCCGGTTCAGCGCCGTATCTATCGATTGCACTTGCGCATAGGAACCGAGCCAGTCCAGCTGCGCCATAGACGGCGCCATGTGTTGCAGGCGTTCTGGCAGTTCCGCGTGCCGGCGTAACAGGATTTCGTAGAACCCGCTGGTGAAGTCTTCCAGCGGTTCATCGTGGAATTCCTGCCAGTAGCGCGCGAGAAAGTGATCGTAAAAAACGTCGATCATGACGCCGGCAAAGCGCCGACGCTGCCTGCTTACGCGGTTGCGGCTTGCGACTACCACTGGATGGGTGTCGGTATAACTGTCAATGCGTCGGTGCAATGCAATTGCGTTGGTGACCTGCTGACCATAGCGGGATACGACGTCGTCATGATCCAGCGGCCCTTTGACGAAGTCACCAAGCAAGCTGCCAAGCATGGCATCTTCGCCCGGCGGTGACAGGTAAATATGGGCCAGAAAATTCACGAGGCGGTTGGGCGAGTTTTGCGGTGCTCGCGCTCTTATCTGGGGTTCATGTCCAGATAGTCCAGCGTGAGATTGGTCAGCGTGCGTACGCCAATGATGAGCGCCGACTCGTCAATCCGGAACAGGGGCGAATGGTTGTAGGCAACCTTGCTCAGATCGGTGCCCGGTGTTGATCCACCGAGAAACACGAACAGCCCCGGAGCTTGTTTCGCGAAATCCGCGAAATCTTCGTAGCCGGTGGATTTGTCACGCAGGATCACATTGTCCTTGCCGACGACACGTCGCAGGGTTGGCAACATGCGCTCGGTGAGTGCGGGGTCATTCACCATCACCGAGTAGGGAGACTGGATATCGACTTGCGCGGTGGCGCCGGCGGCCTGCGCAATATTGATCGCGGTTCGTCTGACGCGCTCATGAATATCGGCGCGCATGTCTTCATCGAGCGTGCGGATGGTGCCGACCATCTCGACCTGATCGGGGATGATGTTAAAACGGTTACCGCCGTTGATACTGCCGATTGACACCACTGCCGGTTCCCTGGTGATCTTGACCTGGCGACTTACGATGGTTTGCAGGCCGAGGATGATCTGCGCCGACACGACCACCGGATCGACTCCCGCCCAAGGGGCCGCACCGTGCGTCTGTTTGCCCGTGACTGTAATGCGCAAGATGTCGGCAGCGGCCAGTGTTGGCCCCGGCCGGTAGCCGAGCTTGCCGACTTCCATGCTGCTGCCGATGTGCAGGCCGAAAACCGCGTCCACCTTCGGATCCGACATCACGCCTTCCTTGACCATCATCGCGGCCCCGCCGTCTTCACCCGGTGGCGGGCCTTCTTCGGCTGGCTGGAAAATGAATACCACTGTGCCTTTCAGTCTGTCGCGCATGCCAGCCAGGATTTCCGCCACGCCCATCAGCATCGCCACATGGGTGTCGTGACCGCAGGCATGCATTACGCCGGTTTTCTTGCCGGCCCAGGTTGTCGTCACTTTCGAGGCGAATGGCAGATCGACCTGCTCGGTCACCGGGAGCGCATCCATGTCGGCGCGCAGCGCAACTGTCGGTTCGCTTTTCGCTCCGCGCAGAATCCCGACGACACCGGTGTGGGCGACACCGGTCTTGACTTCCATACCCAGTGCGCGCAAGTGCTTTGCAACCAGTGCCGAGGTACGGAACTCGCGATTGCCCAGTTCCGGATGCGAGTGAATGTCGCGCCGCCAGTCAATTACTTTCTGTTCGATTTTCCGGGCGCCGGCATCTGCATCGCTGTTCAGATCGGCATGGGCGGGTGCAGCAATCGCCAGTGCGGCGACAACGAGAAGTGGAAAGCGAGTCATAACACGTGGTTCCGATAGGTGTTCGGCCGATTCGGGCCAGTTCGAATGGCACCGGTTCGCGCGATGCCGGTTTGCGGTTTGCATTGACCGGAGTTTCACCGGCTGTAACTGTGGCGTCAAGGCACACCGTTGCTGCCGGTCAGTGAGGCCACTGCGTCGCCGTACGCGCTGCTTGCGAGCTAGTTGCTCTCCATGAAGGGGAGCCAGCCGCGCCGCCCCAGCCAGGCCAGCGCATAGCCCCAGATCACGCAGCCGCCTGCAACCAGCAGGAACAGGCTACTGCCCGACATCGCGCTATCAAAAAAGGTGGCAAGCGCACCGGCGATCAAGCCAACCAGCCAGCCTGCCGGGGCGAAGGACGCACCGGCCTTCTGTGCGCGCACCAGCATTTGCAGCAGCTTGTCGCGGCTCGGCAGGATGTCTTGTGGTGACTTCGGCTTGTGGCGAAACACAAGGAAATTGAAGACCATCTTGAGCAAGCCCCAGCCGATGCCCTGAAACGCGATTGCATTCAGCCGTGCAATCCAGAGTGAGTAGCCGATGAAAAATACTGCCATCATCGGAACGAACATGACGTCTTTCGCCGTCTGCGACAAATCGCCGGGAACCTGGCCAATTACCCAGCCAAAAGCCGGCCCGCCAAAAAAGGCAGCGATCAGAACCAGAATCTGTTTGCCGTCGCTCAGCGGGTGGTAAAGGTAGCCATAAGGCGTTTCCAGCCCGTGAGCCGGAATCTCGGTTGGCGTGAATGAGGCTTTCGCGGGATCATTCGGCATCTGTTCAATGCGGGATGCAGTTCAAATGTGTTTTATCGAGCATCGTTCGTGCCGGAAAGTTGGCCTGGAGTGTCTGCCCGCATGTTGAAATCGCAGCTACCCGATCCGCGGCTTTATCCATCATCTGGGGCCTCGCCGCTGCTTGGCCATGCCGAAGAAGCGGCCGGTACAACCGAGGGAACGGCGCCACTCGCCGCGCTCGCCGATGAAATCGCATCCCTGCTCGAACAGGGCGACGGGCAGGCTGTTCGCGACGCGATCCATCAGGCGCCGTCCGCGCCAGTGGCGCGAGCGCTTTACCAGGCACTCGATCTCGCTCTTACCAACGCCAGTCGAAATGAAGGCGTGAGCATGCACATGTTTGCGATACCGGTGTTGCTGGTCGTCGGCGCGCAAAGTGCACAGCGTCTGCCTGGAGTCCTGCCCGAGCCGTTGGCAATTCACGCGTTGTTTGAAGAATCGGGTGTTCTCGGCCACTGCCGCAACTTCGGCATTTCCAATGCGCTTGCTTCGCTCGAGAGCGTGCAAGCCGCACCCTGGAGTGCGCAGTACGCGCGCCTGAAACAACAACAATGGGACGGCTGCGGTGACATCAACTTGCCGCCTGAGGATATTGATGTCGTGGCCAATCGCGAAACGGTATACCTGCGTTTTATTTACGGTGCCGCAGTGACGCCGGCGAGCGCGCCCGCGTTCGTCGAGTCCGCCGGTGACATCGGTCGCTGGGGTATCAAGCTCACGAAAGAACTGGGCAGGCAACTCGCGAAACCCGATTTGTCGTTACTGGCGATTCCGCGCCTGCCGAGAAGTTTTATACGCGCCACGAAAGAAGGTTGGTTTGCCGCGCGCGAAATTGGATTCCAGCTTTTTCTCAGCAATGCACTGCGCCAGGCGCGCATGCGCATCGGTGAGCCGGATGTCACCATCAGTGCTGCGTCTGATCAGACCGTACGCGTTCGGCTGACTTCGCCTCTCGACGATCTGCTCGACCAGACCTACGGCTGGCCACTATCTCCGGCGGATGACTTCGATGAGATCGTCAGCAGCATTGCTGCCACATTGGAAGAAGTCAAGCTGGAACGGGTGCGGTTTGCGCCGGAAATTGAACAGATTTCCAACGCGAAACCGGCGGCGCATTGAATGCAAAAAGCGATGTGCACTCGCCCGGGATGATTGGATTTTGTCGGGCTGGCGGAGTCGTCTCTGCTTTAAACAGGTGATTGTCGCCGGGCCCGCTTGCGGAGGCCTGGCCCGTATGGCCGGCTTCGGCCTGCACGCGATCGATCACGAAGCCGTCAGGTTTGTTGGTAGTATTCGCCCGTGTCAGATTTTCGGATCGGGGCTACAGAGGCCTTTTTTTATGAAACAGTGGATGAAGCTCCTTGCAGTCGTATTTTCTGGATTCCTGCTCTCGCCCGCTTGCTATGCCGATTCTGGTTGCGACGACACGGCGGATGCCAGCGTTGATCAGATGCAATGCGCGGACAAGGCCAATGACGATTCGGCTGGTTTGCCAAAGGACGCGCAAATTCAGGTGAACGACTTGACGGCGAAAATGCGCTACTTCAAGGCGATCGGATTTCACGAACAGTCCGCGGAAGCGCGCGACCAGATCGTTGAAATCTATGCCGAACATGGCGTCCCAGTGCCGGACGAATACACGAAATGGCAACCTTAGCTCACCACTGCATGTTCAATGGCATGGTTGATTCAATGCCGCGCTTGCTCTGACACGTGTATTGGCACTCCGGATTTCCGCAGTGACCGTCGCCAACGGGTGACGGCGCCCGGTATATTGATTGCTAGCTGCAATGGCTGCAGGGCCGCCCGTTCTATTCCATGCAGTCATGTGCGCAAGACCTCAATAACGGTCTCGTCTGCCGTTCCGGCTGTTTCAGTCCCGCGGTCCTTTGGAAGGAGAATATCCAATGCGCAAGATCGTCGGATTCATGTTAGTGCTGTCGCTGGCAACATTGTGGGGTTGCTCCCATACCAGGCTGGTGACGGTACCACCCCGGATCGACCTCAAAAATGTTGGAACGCTCGGCGTCGTCGAATTCACCTCTAACGCTTCGCCTGACATCAACGCTCAGGCCACGCGGGAGTTTCAGGAGTACATTCATGCAGCGCAGCCAGGGACTCGTCTGATAGAGCTTGGAAGTCCGGCGAAAGTAAAGTCAGCGGTTGGCGCAGGCGAGTTCAATGCGGATGCTCTCAGGAAGATCGGCGAAAAGTACGGCGTAGATGCGATTTTCCTGAGTGAGATCAGCTACTCGGATCCGGAGACGAGCGTGAAGGTTACGGATATCAGCAAACTGGAAGGTGGCGTGCGCACCATCGTCAGAGGAGACATGTCCAGCAAGCTCCTGGAAACGCGCAGCGGCGCGAGTATATGGAGCAGCGGGTCCTGGGCAACGGAGCGGGTCGGCGGTTTGAGCGTGTCGGCAGAGGATGGTGTGGACGGAGGAGTGCGCACTCCGAGACCGCGTGAGCGGATGGTGTCGGCGATGCTCTATCACCTGACTGAGGATTTTCGTCCAACGCAGGTACGCGAGAAAGTGGAATAGCCTTCGGTTTCATGTTTTAAGAACTGCGCGCGCCTGGTCAGGCGCGCGACCGCATCTCCACCCGCTCCTCGTTTAGAGGGCGCACGCCAAGCCGCGGCCGCAGCCGGCATTCGTTCGACTCGAAACATCGCGGGCAAGTGCGCTTGTGCCTGATTCTGTATGTTTTCGAACTACGCCGGACAAATGACCGGCGTGTAGTGGTTCCGTAACGGTCGTTCGATGACGCGAGTTCATGCGCTGGACGCGGTTGAAAACGAAGCGCGAGGCTGCCGCAGCAGATCACGAGCAACACGGGGCTACAATGTCGTCCGAATAGAAAACGCAACTGCGCTCCACCATCGAGGAATGCCGCCCACAACGGGATGAGATTGAACAATGCCAGCTGACACACCAATAGTTCTTGTCACCGGAGCCGGGCGTGGTATTGGCCACGCCACGGCGCGAGCGTTCGCTGAAGCAGGCTGCAAGGTGCTATCGCTGGACAAGCAATTCGATGGCGATATTGTCGGTGAGCGGGTCGACTATGACCTGCGCGACCTGGCGGGCATCCCGAAGCTCATCGACGGGCTGGGCCACGTCGACACCGTGGTTAACAACGCCGCGGTGCTTTATTGCGATCCGTACAACGCGATTCCGGAAGAACACGTAACCGAGATTATTACCGTCAACTTGCGGGCGCCGGTGGCAATGATTGAAGCAGTGGCACCGCAAATGCGCAAGCGCAAATCGGGGCGCATCGTCAGTGTCGGTTCGGTTTCCGCGTTCACCGGCCATCCGGACCTGTGGTATGGCGCCACCAAGGCGGCGCTGCTCAACATCACCAAAAGTTACGCCCGTGAGCTTGGCCGAAGTCGAATCCTGGTCAACGCCGTCGCGCCGGGCCCGACGCTGACTTCGATGTACGAGCAGTTACCGCAGTCAAGAAAAGATGCCGTGATGAGCAGTGTCTACGTTGGCCGGCCGTGTAATCCGGACGAAGTCGCGCGGGTGATTGTGTGGCTTGGCACCGAAAGCCCCGAATACATTTCGGGCACCACCGTGGACGTGAATTCCGGTTCCTATCCGCGCTAACAATTCAGGTCGATGAGGCCGGCTGGAAGAACGGCTGACCGCCCCGGCCAGCCGCGCTGTCTGCCTGCGGCTCGTTACTCTTCGAGAAACAACTGCACTTCCCGGAATAGCTGCAAGCGGTTCTTCTCCATTATGACGGTGTGCGTTCCCTCGCCAATTTCCACCCGGCGGCGTGCCGGTGCACTGGTGAGCCGGTCAAATACCTTGCGCGACATGTAAGGCGGCGTGTCACGATCCCATTCCCCGCCGATGACGAGCGTTGGCACGCGGATGTTCGTCGGGTTCCAGGTCGTCTTACCTTGCATCCAGTAGGCGCGCACGTCGTGTATCACTCCGTTGGGAGCGCGCAACAGGCCGCTTTCTTTCGACTCCGGGTCCGTTTGCCATGTGGCATCAGCCCAGGCATCGAACCAGTTATCAGGAAGCAGGGTGGCGACCTTGTCTGCGGGAACATCACGCAACCAGCGTTTTTTCGCATCCTCCCTGGCCACCAGCCTATAGGCGCCGAGTTTGTCCGGCGCCTTGATAGACGACGGTGTTTCGCGTACCCACAACACGCCGTACAGTACCAGCCGCATTACTTTGTCGTTATTGCGTTCGGTGTATCCACCCATGATGGCCGTGCCCCAGGACCAGCCAATCAGGTTGATTTTCTTGATGCCATCGCGCCACCGAATGAAATCGACCGCGGCGCTCACATCTCGAATCGCAACGTCAGTGGTGACGATCGGGTCGTTTTCCCCGGGCGGGTGAAACATTTGCGGCGGGCGCGTGGAGCGGCCATAGCCGCGCAGGTCGACCAGGTAGACGTTCCATCCCTGCAAGGCGATGAACTCCATCCAGGAGATGCCGTCGAGTCTGAGATCAAATGATGTTTCGGCCGGATACGTCGCGCCATGCACGAACAACACGGTGTTGTCCGCCGTGGGTACGAGTCCCAACGGGCGTTTGTTGCGAACGTAGAGTTGGATGCCCGGCGTGTCGGAGTCGATCTTGATTTCTTCGGTTGCCAGCGTACCAACGCCGGCGGCGAGATTGGCAAGTTCATTTCTCGCTGCGTGCGTGCGCGTACTGCCAATGAGTATCAGGACCGCTGTTAACAGGCCGGCCAGCGCAAGCAGGCCGCTGCGTTGTAACTTGCCGTGATCTGGCACAAACCCCTCCCGCGAAAAAAGTAATGAGACGAACAGCAAGATTAGCAGCCATTGGTGGCGCTGGCGATGTATTGGTCATTAATGATTGCCGGGACGTCATAGAATGGCGGGCATGGAAGAACTCACGCCGTACTCCAGTCTGACGCCCGATTGCGTTCTCAATGCAGTCGAATCGATCGGATACCGAAGCAACGGGCGCATGCTTGGCCTGAACAGTTATGAAAACCGCGTCTACCAGGTCGGCGTTGTTGATGAGCATGACGTCGACAGCTTTCTCGTTGCCAAGTTTTACCGGCCCCAGCGCTGGAGCGACGAGCAGATACTCGAAGAGCATGCATTTGCTTTTGAATTGGCGGAGGCGGAAATTCCGTTGGTTGCGCCAATCCGCACCGCAGGACGCACATTGCACACTTTCGAGGGTTTTCGCTTTGCCCTGTTTCCCAGGCGCGGCGGACGGGCGCCGGAGCCGGAAGATCCGCAGGTGCTGGAATGGGTCGGGCGCCTGATCGCGCGCATCCATGCGTGCGGGGCAACGAAGCAGTTCAGGTATCGTCCGGTACTGGATATCGAGACATTCGGCGAACGGCCGCTACGCTATTTGCTCGATAACGCATTCATTCCGCCGGAGCTGGTCGAGTCCTACCGCGCCGCGGCCGAAGCGGCGTTGACGGTTGTGCGTGAAGCACAGGCGCGCGCGGGTGATGTTGCGATCATACGGCTGCATGGCGATTGTCACCTGGGCAACATCCTGTGGACCGATGATGGCCCGCACTTTGTCGATCTGGACGATGCCCGCATGGGACCGGCGGTGCAGGATTTGTGGATGCTGTTATCCGGCGACCGCGGTGCAATGACCTGGCAGTTTTCCGACGTACTTGCCGGTTATGAAGACTTCATGGAGTTCGATCGCCGCGAACTGCACCTCGTCGAGGCTTTGCGCACCCTGCGCATGATGCATCATGCAGGCTGGATTGCCGAGCGCTGGCACGACCCGGCGTTTCCTGCGGCTTTTCCATGGTTTAACACGCAGCGCTACTGGGAAGAGCACATTTTGCAGCTCAAGGAACAGATCAGCGCGGTCCAGGAAGCCCCGATCGGGCCCTTATAATCCTCGCAAGCGCGAAAATTGCTGTACTCTTGCGCGTGGCCAGTGTGTTGGCAATGCAGGTTTGGATGAAAAAGGCCGATTTTGGCTCACCAGACTTTCATTTCATAATGCGGAGTAGGTCTTCTCACCGCGACTGGCCGTGGTGAGAGTCGCACGCGATCAAGGCGGAAAGGATCATAAATAAAATGATGTATCCCCTGCACGAGTTGCACAAATCAATGATGACGCCGGCAGTTTTGTGGGCGCATGTCGTCAAAGAGACGTTCACGAGCCCTTACAGCCTCCTGAGTTACACGGCGGCCTCGCGCACGATCGCGGCAAACAGCGAATTGTTCATGCGCCTGATGCGGCGCTACCACAAGCCCGAATGGGGCATCAGCCATGTTTCGATCGAGGGCCGCGAAGTCGGTATCACCGAAGAAATCGCCATTGACAAACCGTTTTGCAATCTGGTGCATTTTCGCAAGTCCGAATCGATTGACCAGCCCAAGTTACTGATCGTCGCGCCTTTGTCCGGGCATTTTGCGACCCTGCTGCGCGATACCGTACGCACGTGTCTTATCGACCACGACGTGTGGGTGACCGACTGGGTCGACGCGAAGATGGTGCCGGTTTCCGAAGGCGCGTTTCACCTGGATGATTATGTTGCCTACGTGCAGGAATTTGTCCGCGCGTTGTCGCCGGACCTGAGCGTGATGTCGGTCTGCCAGCCAACTGTACCGGTGCTGGCCGCCGTTTCGTTGCTCGCGTCGCAGAACGATCCGGCCGTTCCAAAAGCGATGATCATGATGGGCGGGCCGATCGATGCGCGCCGCAGCCCGACCACGGTAAACGAACTGGCCGGGCGGCGCCCGCACTCCTGGTTCGCACGGCGCCTGATTGAGCGCGTGCCCTATAACTATCCGGGCTTTACCCGCAAGGTCTACCCCGGATTTTTGCAGCATGCCAGCTTCATGGCGATGAACCCGGACCGGCATCTCAATGCCCACTGGCAGTTCTACAATCACCTGGTTGAAGGCGACGGCGACAGCGCCGAAGCGCACCGACAGTTCTACGACGAATACAATGCCGTGCTGGACATGCCGGCCGAGTACTACCTGGATACCGTTCGCATCGTGTTTCAGGAATTCCTGTTGCCCAAGGGTGAGTGGGACGTTAACGGTGAGCGTGTGGCGCCGCAGGCGATCAGCAAGACCGCGCTGTTCACGATTGAAGGCGAACTGGACGACATCTCCGGTAACGGTCAGACCGAAGTCGCGCATGAATTGTGTACGGGCATACCGGAGAGCAAACGCAAGCACCTGTTGGCCAAGCGAGTTGGCCACTATGGAATTTTCAGCGGACGCAAGTTCCGCGAAAGGATCTATCCGCAGATTCGCGATTTCATTCGCGAACATGCGGGTACGGAGCGGAAACAAAAACGCGCAGAACCGATCGCCTGACCGGCGAGGGTCCACTCACTCGCGCGACCGTCACCAGTCTGGCGTCGTGCGTCGGTACTCTCCTGTCATTTGTGCTTGCGCAGGTAAAATACCCTGTCGGGTCGCCGCCATGGCGGCCTTTTGTTTCCACTTTTGTCATCAGTACAGATCGAGGTCAAAGTGAACGCCCCCTTAAAAAACAATCCATTATCTGCTTCCGGCATGCAGCCGGAGATTGTGACCGGTGCCGTGCCGGAGGATGAACGGGTCTGGGTCCCGCAGGATGCAGGTGTCTGGTTCCGCCCGTTGATGCTCAACACTGTCACCGGCGGCTGGTACAACCTGTTGCGGGTTCGCAAAAGTGGCGTCTTGTCGCGCCACCGCCACCCGATGGCGGTTTATGGGTATGTCATCAAGGGCAGCTGGCGCTATCTCGAGCACGACTGGGTCGCCGAGCAAGGCGGCTTTGTCTACGAACCCCCCGGAGAAGTCCATACGCTGGTCGTGGACGAGGGTGTGGAAGAAATGATCACGTTGTTCAACGTTAACGGTGCAATGATATACGTCGACGAAAAAGGCGAGACGGTCGGCTACGAGGACGTGTTCACCAAGCTGGAGATGTGCCGCAAGCATTACGCCGAAAACGGCCTGGGTGAGGATTACGTGAACCAGTTTGTCAGGTAACACGCGAAACCCGGAACAATAAAACGAGGAGGAGAAAAATGAGCAAGGCAATACGGTTTCACCAGACGGGCGGGCCGGAAGTGCTCGTATACGAAGACGTTGAAGTGGGCGCGCCGGGAGAAGGTCAGGCGCGGGTGCGGCACAATGTCATCGGCCTGAATTTCATCGACACCTATCATCGCTCCGGGCTGTATCCGCTGGCGCTGCCCAGCGGACTTGGACTGGAAGCGTCGGGCGTGGTCGAGGCGGTCGGCCCCGGTGTTGCGCACGTGCAGGCTGGCGACCGTGTCGCTTATGCCGGTGGACCGCCGGGAGCCTACTCCGAGGTTCGCCTGATTCCTGCAGACAAGCTGGTCAAGGTGCCAACCGGGGTGAGTGACGAACAGGCTGCGGCGATGATGCTCAAGGGCCTCACCGTGCAATACCTGATTCGCCGTGTCTACCGGGTGGAAAAGGGCGAGACCGTGTTGTTTCACGCTGCTGCCGGCGGCGTCGGCCTGATCGCCTGCCAGTGGCTCAAGGCACTGGGCGCAACCGTGATCGGAACCGTTGGTTCGGACGAGAAAGCCGCCGTTGCCAAAGCGCACGGGTGTGACCACACCATTGTCTACACGCGTGAGAAGTTCCCCGAACGGGTGAGCGAAATCACCGGCGGACGCGGCGTACCGGTGGTGTTCGATTCGGTTGGCAAGGACACCTTCAGCGGGTCGCTCGAATGCCTGATGCCGCGCGGTCTGCTTGCTGTATTTGGCAACGGTTCGGGCCCGGTGACCGGGGTTGATCTCAACGTGCTCGCCAAGGGTTCGTACTATGTCACCCGTCCAACGCTGATGACTTACACTGCATTGCGTTCCGATCTGGAAGCGAGCGCGAAAGAACTGTTCGATGTGGTGAAGTCCGGCAAGGTCAAGATCGAAATCAATCAGCGTTATGCGCTTGCCGATGCTGCCCAGGCGCATCGCGATCTCGAAGGACGCAAGACCACCGGCTCGACGGTGTTCAATCCCTGATATTGCTGCCGGCAGCCAACACCGGGTGTTCACGGTAACGCGTCGCCGTTGCGCGGCGTGGGCCTTGCCGGCAATGCCGATTCCGGCTGCGGTGCTGTCGCCATGACAGTTTTGCAGGAGACGGTTTTGCAAGGGGGAGAAATGATCGAGGATCTGAAAGACAAGGTTGTTCTCATTACCGGTTCCAGTACCGGCATCGGTGCGGCGGTGGCGAGAGCATTCGGTGCCAACGGTGCCAAGGTCGCGGTGCATTACAACAGCAGCAAGGCAGACGCGCAAAAAGTGGCTGCAGATATCGAAGCAAGCGGGGGTCAGGCGATCACCTTGCAAGGGGATGTCACCGACACTGGCGTATGTGCCCGGCTGGTTGACGACACTGTGGCCCGGTTCGAGCGCATCGATGTGTTGGTCAACAATGCCGGGGGATTGATCAAGCGTATTCCGATCGAGGAGATTTCCGATGAAATGTTCAGCCAGGTGGTGCACCTCAATCAGCGCTCGGCGCTGATGTGCACGAAAGCGGCGGTGGCGCAAATGCGCAAGTCCGGTGGCGGGGCGATCATCAATGTCACTTCGATTGCCGCGCGCCACGGCGGCGCCGCCGGCGCGGTGCTGTATGCCGGCACCAAGGGTTTTATCAGCACCATTACCCGCGGCTTCGCCAAGGAACTGGTCAAGGACAATATTCGCGTCAATGCAGTCTCGCCCGGCGTGATCATGACGCCGTTTCACGAGCGTTTTTCCACGCCGCAAATGCTCGAAGGGTTCAAATCAACTATTCCGATGAACCGGCTCGGCGAGGCCGATGAATGTGCCGGTGCATTTCTGTTTCTGGCGTCGCAACAAATGTCCGGGTATATCACCGGGCAGATTGTCGAAGTCAACGGCGGCCAGTACATGCCGTGAGGCTGGAATACTCACGGCATGGTCGCTTTGTGTCCAGTTTCAAATGGAGTTGCCAAATGAGCGGGAGCCGACGTGTTTGATCTGACCGGAAAAGTGGCACTGGTAAGTGGTGCATCACGCGGGCTGGGCTGGGCCATGGCGCAGTCACTGGCGCAGTGTGGCGCGCATGTGTTGCTCAACGCGCGTGACGCAAAAGCGCTCGAGCAGCGCGTAGAGGAACTCAAGTCAAGAAACCTCAGCGGCGAAGCGGTTGCGTTCGATGTGACCGATTACCCCGCGGCGGCTGCGGCGGTTGCCGCCGCCGCGAGCAAACACGGGCGTTTCGACATCCTGGTTGCCAATGCGGGTATTCAGCATCGCGCACCGATCTCCGAGTTTGAAACCGCCGATTTCGAGCGTGTCGTCTCGACTAACCTGACCGGGGTCTGGGCGCTGGCCAGGGAGGCTTCGAAAATCATGATCCCGGCAAAGCGGGGGCGCATTATCATGACCGGCTCCATTAGCGCATTGCTGGGGCGGCCGACCATTTCCGCCTACATCTCGTCTAAGGGAGCGGTGCATGCGCTCACGCGACAGCTTGCGGTGGAACTGGCGCAACACAACATCACCGTCAACTCGATTGCGCCCGGTTATTTCGCGACCGAGATGAATACCGCGCTGATCAACGACAAGGAATTCAACGCCTGGGTGTGCGGGCGCACACCGGCAGGGCGTTGGGGGCAGCTTGACGAAATCGGACCGGCGGCTGTTTTTCTGGCCTCGGACGAAGCATCCTTTGTCAACGGCCACGTGCTGGTGGTGGATGGTGCATTCAGCGTGTCTATGTAGAATCCGCGGTGTAGCTAATCAGCATACATAACGACATATGCAGGAGGAGAACACAATGGCCGGGAAATTCCGTATCGGCATCAGCCAGGAAGTGGTTACAGCCGACGGTGGCACGATCTTCGGCGAAGATGCCATGAAAGTGCTCGACGATCCCGCTGTCGAGTGGGAGATTTTGGCCGACCGGGTGCCGGCCCTGACCCAGGAGCACGCCGCTAAATTCGATGCGTTTTGCCTGATGACTGCCAAGGTCACGCGCGATACGCTGGCTGGCGCGGACCGGCGGCTGAAGCTGATTGCCCGCTTCGGCGTTGGCTATGACTCGGTGGACGTTGACGCGTGTACCGACAGCGGGGTCATGCTTACCATTACACCTGATGGCGTGCGCCGGCCGGTGGCGGCATCGGTGATCGGCTACGTGCTTGCCCTGGCCCATCGCATGGTGCTCAAGGACAAGCTGGTTCGCGAAGGACGTTGGGCGGAAAAAGGCAATTTCCTCGGCATGGGTCTGATGGGGCGCACGCTGGGCGTGATCGGCGTCGGCAACATCGGTGCCGAAGTGTTCCGTCTGGCACAGCCGTTCAACCTGCGCTTGCTTGGCTGCGATCCGAACGTGCCGCAATCGGCGGTGGATTCACTGGGCGTGAAGATGACCGACATGGATACGCTATTGCGCGAGTCCGATTTCATATCGGTCAACTGCATGCTCAATGAAAGCACCCGCGGGCTGATCGGGGCGCGCGAATTCGGATTGATGAAGCCGAGTGCGTATTTCATCAATACCTCGCGCGGACCGGTGGTACAGGAAAAAACGCTGATCGATACGTTGCAGAACGAGCGAATTGCCGGTGCGGCCATTGATGTGTTTGAACAGGAGCCACTGCCCACCGATAGTCCGCTGATCAAGCTCGAGAATGTAATCCTGGCGCCGCATGCGATCTGTCATACGGATGAGTGTATGCGCATCCTCGGCGAGCGCGCGTTCCAGGCGGCGGTGGATCTGTGTCACGGACGCAAACCCGGCCATCTCGTCAATCCGGAAGTGCTGCAGCACGCCGACTGGGCCGGCAAGTGGTCACGTTAAATCTTCTGCAGGGAGAAAGACAATGAGAACAAATCCGGTAAAGGAAAAGCTGCTGGCAGGCCAACCGGCGTTTGGCGCGTTCGGCTGGGAGTTCCTGGTCCCCGGGTTGCCGCAGATCGTCAAGTCATCCGGTGCAGAATTTCTTCTGGTCGATATGGAGCACGCCGGGACAAGTTACGAAACGCTTAAACAACAAGTCGCGTTTTCACGCGGCATTGATCTCGTGCCCATGGTCCGGGTGCCAGCGAATCAGTATCACTACATTTCGCGAGCGCTCGATCTCGGAGCGATGGGCATCATGGCGCCGATGGTCGGCAGCGCCGAGGAAGCCGCGCATATCGTCTCATGTACCCGCTATCCGCCCGATGGGCGGCGCGGAGCAGCGTTTGGATTTGCCGCCGATGATTATGAAGGCGGCCCGGTTACAGACAAGATCAAGATTGCCAATGCGCGCACATTGGTTATTTGTCTTATCGAAACCGAGGAAGGCGTGCGTCACGTCGATGAAATTGCTGCGGTGCCAGGTGTCGACGTGCTTTGGGTGGGTCATTTTGATCTGACCAATTTTCTCGGTATTCCTGCCCAGTTCGATCACCCCAAGTACATTGATGCGATCGATCGCGTAGTTGCGGCAGCACGCAAACATAACAAGGTACTGGGTTTCATGAGTGCCGATGACGATTGGAGTCGCACCTACTGGGATAAAGGCTTTCGTCTGTTTGCGTACGGCGTGGACTCGATGCTGGTGCAGGGGGCGCTGAGCGCCGGCCTGAAAACCTTGCAAGCGCTCAATAAGGCTTGAAGCGGGCGACTCACTACGGAGACGACTCGCGGCGCGCTCGGAACTCGGGCACGTCAGGGTCTTTGGACTCATAATGCCATTTCGAAATTTTCGCGACTACCAGGTAGTGCCATTGTCACCAGATAGTGGCAGCCGACCCCAAGCGTGCCGGATGCCACGGTCCGCGCCCTCGAAACAGTCTCGTGGGTGGCGATGGTCCCCGCCGATGACTGTCTTTGTTCTGCTGGTGCGGATCAACCCGTGCCAGCCCAGTCCAGAATAATCTTATATAAAACAGTATATTGAGGCGTTCTCCCGGTGCCGCGACGAC
>JASFUE010000022.1:0-18053 GCA_050050435.1 Burkholderiales bacterium
GGAGCACTCAACGGCTGCAGGTGCACCGGCTTGTAGTCCAGCCTGCAACCTTCCTTGAACCACAGCGTATGCTTGATCCAGTTCGCGTCATCACGATCCGGAAAGTCTGACCGGTCATGCGCGCCCCTACTTTCCGTGCGCGCCTCTGCCGAGACCAGTGACGCCACCGCCACCTCGATCAGGTTCTCGATTTCCAGCGCTTCGACCCGGGCAGTGTTGAAAACACGGCTCTTGTCGCCAATGGCGATGTTCGCCACGCGCTGCTCGACCTCCTTGATCATGCTCACGCCTTCCTTGAGCAGGTCAGGAAAACGGAACACTCCGCAATGGTTTTGCATGACACGGCGCATTGCGGCACCGACCTCGTGCGCGCTCTCGCCGCTGTCGCAGCTGTCCAGGCGCGAAAGGCGCTCCTGCGTCCGGTCCGAGGCATCGGCCGGCAATTCCTTGTGCGTCGGGTTTTCCCTGAGAAAACGGATGGTCGAATCGCCGGAGGCCTTGCCGAATACCAACAAGTCGGTCAGCGAGTTGGTACCCAGCCGGTTCGCGCCGTGCACGGACGCACAAGCGCATTCGCCGGCGGCGTAAAACCCCGGCACCACCGCGTCGTGATCACCGTCACTGGGGGCCACCACCTCGCCCCGGTAATTGGTCGGGATGCCACCCATCATGTAGTGGCACGTCGGCACCACCGGGATCGGATCGCTGATCGGGTCGACGTTGGCAAACTTGCGCGCAATCTCGCGTATACCCGGCAGTTTGCTTTCGATCAGCTCATGCCCAAGGTGATCGAGTTTCAGAAGTACATAATCGCCGTCCTCGCCACAGCCACGGCCTTCCTTGATTTCGGTTGCCATCGCCCGCGATACCACGTCGCGCGAAGCCAGGTCCTTGGCATTGGGGGCGTAGCGTTCCATAAAACGCTCGCCATCCTTGTTGAGCAGGTAACCGCCTTCGCCACGCACGCCTTCGGTAATCAACACGCCCGCGCCGGCAACGCCGGTAGGATGAAATTGCCAGAACTCCATGTCCTCGAGTGGAATCCCCGCGCGCGCGGCCATGCCGAGACCGTCACCGGTGTTGATGTAGGCATTGGTACTGGATGCGTATACGCGGCCGGCTCCGCCGGTGGCGAACAGCACCGCACGCGAATGGAAGATGTATACCTCGCCGGTTTCCATTTCCATGGCGGTCACGCCAACCACCTGCCCCGAAGCATCCCGGACCAGGTCCAGCGCCATCCACTCGACGAAAAAGTGTGTATTGGCACGCACGTTCCGCTGATACAAGGTGTGCAGCATGGCGTGCCCGGTCCGGTCAGCCGCGCAACAGGAGCGTTGCACTGCCGGTCCGGCTCCGAAATTCTGCATGTGACCGCCAAACGGACGCTGATAAACGGTACCGTCGTCATTGCGGTCGAACGGCATCCCGAAATGCTCGAGTTCGATCACGCTCTTGGGCGCCTCACGGCACATGAACTCGATGGTGTCCTGGTCACCGAGCCAATCCGAACCCTTGACGGTGTCATACATATGCCAGTGCCAGCTGTCCTCGCCCATGTTGCCAAGTGCCGCACCGATTCCCCCCTGTGCGGCGACCGTGTGCGAACGCGTTGGAAATACCTTCGACAACACTGCTACCCTGAAACCGGCTTCGGCCAATTGCAGGGACGCGCGCATTCCGGCGCCGCCTGCACCGACAATGACCGCATCGAATTTTCTGACCGGAAGCCCCATTTAACTGCTCCAGAGAATTTGCACTGCCCACGCCGCATAGGCGACCAGCAGCAATATCACAATGACCTGCAATCCGAGCCGCACGCCCGTCGGTTTCACATAATCCATAAAAATGTCGCGCATGCCGATCCAGGCATGCAAGAACAGGCTGAGGAAGAACAGCAGGCTCGCCAGGCGCATCCATTGCGGCTCGAACATCGCCCGCCACTGTTCGTAACCGGAGGGCGAACAGATCAGGACCGAACCGACAAACAACACAGCGTAAACCGCCATGATGAGCGCCGTGATCCGCTGAACGAGCCAGTCTTTCAGCCCGTAGTGTGCGCCGGTAATGACTCTGGCTACCATATGCATGCTCCCAGCAAGACCGTACCGGCGATGCTCAGGACCAGCACCGCCCAGCTACTACGGCGCGCACTCGCCAGGTCGGTGCCGACATGCACGTCGAGCAACAGGAAGCGCAGTCCGGCAAAAAAATGATGAAGAAACGCCCAGCCTATTCCGATCAGAAACAGTTTTCCGACCCAGCCCCGCGCAAACCCCTGGACCGCTTCGAACGTCTCCGGTGACTGCAGGCTTAGTTGCAACAACCACAACAGGGCCCAGGCAAATACGAACATGCCAAAACCACTGATGCGGTGAAGGATCGACACAAAACCGGGCACCGGAAGTCGAATCTCTGTCAGATTCAAATACGTGGGTCGTTTGTTCACTGCCATATCATTGTTATCCCTGGATGCGGAACAGATAGCCGGATCGACTACAGAATCCGGTTACGGTAATGATGCTCGGTGGTATTGCAGTAGCTACGCCGCAGTTCGACCGCCCGGTCACCATAGGTATATGCCACCCGGTCGATCACCAGCAGAGGAAAGCCGGCTTTTACTTTCAGCCTGCTGGCAACCTCCCCTTCGGCCGCCAGGGACTTGAGCCGCTCTTCGACGTAGAGGATACGTACATCGAATGCCGTTTCATACATGCTGTAGAGCATGCATTCATGTTTCTCGATCAGCGCCTCGGACATGGTCTCGAACTCGCCCGCCGGCAAACGGATTTCTTCGTACATGGCGGCTTTGCCGGCCGGCGACAGCAAGCGCCGGATCAGCCAGCCGCTGGCACCTTCCGCCAGCCCGAGCTGGGCGGCCGACGCGGCATCCAGCTTGATGCGCCACAGATCCACCAGTGAGGCGGACAGTGCTTCCAGGTCGCCAACATCGGGGCGGACTCGTAAAAACGGAAATTTGGTACGCTCCCCCGAGTGGGAAGCGACGAAAGTACCCTTGCCCTGATGGCGGACCAGCAGCTTCTGGTCTGCGAGCTCCGAAATCGCCTTGCGGACCGTTCCCTGGCTGACGCTGTAGCGCTGCGCCAGTTCGACTTCGCTGGGAATAGGCTCGCCCGGGCGCCATTCACCCGAGACCAGCGACTCGGTGATCAAATACTTGATCTGCCGGTATAAAGGTTGATAGGCAGGTGCGTTTACCGTCGCCATCTTCATATGCTTCGGGATTTTAAGCGAAAGAAAACGAGCACGTCCAACAAAAGGTGTGTCTTATGTCTTATACAAGAGTCATTGACACACCTCTGGTGCTTATTTAACATTCCGCGCGACTTGTGCAGTTTGCCGGTATGTTCCTAAGAGCCGACCAAGGCATCATCCACCGGCCACGCAGTGCGCACAAGCTTCATTCTCAACCAAATCTTCAAGGGAGTGAGTTGTCATGAAAACCCCTGTCCGCGTCGCCGTCACCGGAGCTGCCGGTCAGATCGGCTACAGTCTGCTGTTCCGGATTGCTTCGGGTGAAATGCTCGGCCGGGACCAGCCGGTCATCCTGCAATTACTGGAAATCGCCCCGGCACTCAACGCCCTCAAGGGCGTGGTCATGGAACTGGACGATTGCGCCTTCCCGCTGCTTGCCGGCGTGGTGCAGTCGGATGACCCCAATGTCGCCTTCAAGGACGCCGATATCGCCTTGCTGGTTGGCGCGCGCCCCCGTAGCAAGGGAATGGAACGCAAGGACCTGCTTGAGGCCAACGGCGCCATCTTTACGGTGCAGGGCAAAGCGCTTAATGACGTCGCCAGCCGTTCGGTGAAGGTGCTGGTGGTCGGCAATCCGGCCAATACCAACGCCTACATCGCCATGAAGAGTGCACCGGATCTGCCCAGCGCAAATTTCACCGCGATGCTGCGCCTCGATCACAACCGGGCGCTGTCACAACTGGCGGCCAAAACCGGAAAACCGGTCGAATCAATCGAGAAGCTGGTGGTCTGGGGCAACCACTCCCCCACCATGTATCCGGATTACCGCTTCGCCACTATCGGCGGCAAATCCGCCCCCGATGCCGTCAACGACGAAACCTGGTATCGCGATACGTTCATCCCGACTGTTGGCAAACGCGGCGCTGCCATTATCGAGGCGCGAGGTTTGTCCTCGGCGGCATCGGCAGCTAACGCAGCGATCGATCATCTGCGCGACTGGGTTCTCGGCACCGATGGCCAGTGGACCACCATGGGCGTGCCCTCGGACGGCGCTTATGGCATCCCGGAAGGCATAATCTATGGCTTCCCGGTTACCTGTAGCAATGGCAACTACCAGCTCGTCAGGGACCTCGAAATCGACGCGTTCAGCCGGGAGCGGATGGATGCCACCCTCAAGGAACTGCAAGAGGAACGCGACGCAATCAAACACCTCGTTGGCTAGGACCTGAGCCGCCTATGGCACGTGCTGGATCACCTTCAACGCAATCCGCTCCCGGGCAGGGAACGGCAGCGCAACATCCCGACCTGGTGCTGTTTCAGGCGGACAAGGCGCTGCCCGCCCTGCCGGCTTGCGAGCATTTCGCCGGCAACGAGAAATTCATCCGCAAGGCCTTCGGCCTGCAGTCCGAACTGGGCAAGGTATTCGACGTCACCTGTGATTGCGAGGATGGCGCACCTGCTGGCGAGGAGCGCACGCACGCGCACATGGTGGCAAAGCTGCTCAACGAACCGGAACACGCCAGCGGCCGTGCCGGTGCGCGAATCCATGATCCGAAGCACAGTGCCTGGAAACAGGATGTCGACATCCTCATTGGTGAAGCCGGTGCCAATCTCGCCTATGTGACCGTACCCAAACCGCTGTCCTATGACGCCGCCGCCGCCGCAGTTGACTACATCCAGTCCTGCGCAAATGGCGCTGGCATCGCGGCGCCGCCTGTCCATATATTGGTGGAAACGCAAAGTGCGCTGGCCGATGTGTTCCGCATCGCGTCCATACCCGGGCTGCAGGGCCTGGTTTTCGGCCTGCTCGATTTCGTCAGCGACCATCAGGGTGCAGTGCCGGCATCGGCGATGCGCTCGCCGGGCCAGTTCCAGCACAGATTGATCGTTCGCGCCAAAGCTGAAGTCGCGGCGGCCGCACTGGCCAATGGGCTGGTTCCCGTCCACAACCCATGTCTGGATATCAAGGACCCGGCTGTGCCCCGCGAAGACGCCCGTATCGCCCGCGAGGAGTTCGGATTCCTGCGCATGTACAGCATTCACCCGGGACAGATCAAACCCATCGTCGAAGCGATGCAGCCAAGCGCCGACGACATCGCCCGCGCCGCCGACATCCTGCTGGCCGCGCACGCGGCCAACTGGGGACCGGTGTCGCACCGCGGCGAGATGCATGATCGCGCCAGTTACCGCTATTTCTGGGATCTCCTCAAGCGCGCCCGGGCAACCGGTGCAGACATTCCACGCGCTGCCGAAGATGCATTTTTCCCGAGAGATTTTCCGGTGCTGGGCAAGAATTCCACCATGACACTTTGAGTCGTGGCTGGTCCACAAACTGTTGAGGACGCATGAGTATGACAACCATCACATCCCAAGGTCAGAAGTTCCGCGACGCCGTCGCCGCCGAGAAACCGCTGCAGGTCATCGGCGCCATCAATGCCTATCACGCGCGGCTCGCCGAGCGCAGCGGCTACAAGGCGATTTATCTGTCCGGTGGCGGGGTAGCTGCCGGCTCGCTCGGTCTTCCCGACCTGGGCATTTCCACGCTCGATGACGTACTCACCGACGTACGGCGCATTAGCGACGTGTGCTCGTTGCCGCTGCTGGTCGACGTCGACACCGGGTTCGGCGGCGCCTTCAACATCGCCCGTACGGTCAAGTCGCTGATCAAGTTCGGCGCCGGCGCCATGCACATCGAGGATCAGGTACTGAGCAAACGCTGCGGCCACCGTCCCGGCAAGGAGATCGTTTCAAAAGATGAAATGGTCGATCGCATCAAGGCCGCCGCCGATGCGCGCACCGATCCGGGCTTTGTCATCATGGCGCGCACCGATGCACTCGCCGTTGAAGGCCTCGAGGCGGCCATTGATCGCGCCGCCGCCTGCGTCGAAGCTGGCGCCGACATGATTTTTCCGGAAGCGATGACCGAACTTTCCATGTACAAGAAATTCGCAGATGCAGTTAAAGTACCGATCCTCGCGAACATCACCGAATTCGGACACACGCCCCTGTTTACCATTGAGGAACTGCGCTCGGTGAACGTCGCGCTGGCGCTGTACCCGCTGTCGGCATTTCGTGCCATGAACAAGGCGGCGCTGAACGTGTATCAGACGGTTCGCAAGGAAGGCACCCAGAAAAGTGTCGTCGACACCATGCAAACGCGTGACGAACTGTACGATTACCTCGATTATCACAAGTTCGAGCAAAAGCTCGACGAACTCTTCGCAAAGGAAAAGCAATCATGACAACTTCCGCCGAAGCCAAACCGAAGCCGAAGAAGTCGGTCGCCTTGTCCGGCGTGCCCGCCGGCAACACCGCCCTGTGTACGGTCGGCCGCACCGGAAACGACCTGCACTACCGCGGCTACGACATTCTCGATTTTGCCGAAGACGCCGAATTCGAAGAGATCGCCTACCTGCTGATCCACAACAAGCTGCCCACCCGTGCCGAGTTACTCACCTACAAGCGCAAACTTCGGGCGCTGCGGGGCCTGCCCGCCAACGTCAAGGCGGTACTGGAATGGATACCGGCCTCGGCACATCCGATGGACGTGCTGCGCACCGGTTGTTCCGCTCTGGGCACCGTTCTGCCGGAAAAGGAAGACCACAACGTGCAGGGGGCGCGTGACATTGCAGACCGGCTGATCGCCTCATTCGGCTCGATGTTGCTGTACTGGTATCAATGGAGCTACAACGGCCGGCGCATCGACACCGAAACCGATGACGACTCCATCGGCGGCCATTTCCTGACCATGCTCCACGGCGAGGAACCATCGGAGTTATGGGAGCGCGCCATGCACACCTCCCTGATTCTGTACGCCGAGCACGAGTTCAACGCTTCGACCTTTGCCGGACGCGTCATTGCCGGCACTTCATCGGACATGTATTCGTCGATCACCGGCGCCATCGGCGCGCTGCGCGGACCGAAACACGGCGGCGCCAACGAAGTCGCCTACGAAATCCAGCAGCGCTACCACACGCCGGGCGATGCCGAGAAGGACATCAAGGAACGCATCGCCAACAAGGAGATCGTCATTGGCTTCGGCCATCCGGTCTACACCATCGGCGATCCGCGCAATAACGTTATCAAGGAAGTGGCTCGCCGGCTGTGTATGGATACCGGCAACATGAACCTGTTCGACATTGCCGAGCGCATCGAAACCGTCATGTGGGACGAGAAGAAAATGTTCGCCAATCTCGACTGGTTCTCCGCGGTGAGCTACAGCCAGATGGGCATTCCGACGGCCATGTTTACGCCGATTTTCGTAATCGCGCGTACCGCCGGCTGGGCCGCGCATGTCATCGAACAACGCCAGGACGGCAAGATCATTCGTCCGAGTGCGAACTACACCGGCCCGGAAAACCTGAAATACCAGCCGATTGAGAAACGCAAGTAACGCCTGACTCCGAACACCACAACTTTCATTACTTATCCAGATCAGGAACTCACTGTAAATGTCCGCTCATATCTCCAACGTCCGCCCGAAACCCGACAAGGTTCTGGTCGACATTGCCAACTACGTTTCCAAAACCGGTATCACCAGCAAGGAAGCGTATGAAACTGCCCGCTACTGTCTGATGGATACCCTTGGCTGCGGACTGGAAGCGCTCGAGTATCCGGCCTGCACCAAGCTGCTCGGCCCGATCGTGCCCGGCACCGTCGTTCCAAATGGAGCGAAGGTCCCCGGCACGCAGTTCCAGCTCGATCCGGTACAGGCTGCTTTCAACATCGGCGCCATGATCCGCTGGCTGGATTTCAACGACACCTGGCTTGCGGCCGAATGGGGCCATCCTTCGGATAACCTCGGTGGCATCCTGGCGATGGCCGACTGGCTCTCCCGCAACGCCGTTGCCGCAGGCAAGAAGCCGCTGACCATGCAGGACGTGCTCACCGGCATGATCAAGGCGCACGAGATCCAGGGCTGTATCGCGCTGGAAAACAGCTTCAACAAGGTTGGGCTCGATCACGTGGTACTGGTAAAAGTCGCCTCTACTGCCGTCGTTGCAAACATGCTGGGCCTGTCGAAAGACGAAATCATCGACGCGGTCTCGCTAGCCTGGGTCGATGGACAGTCGCTGCGCACCTATCGCCATGCGCCCAATACCGGTTCGCGCAAGAGCTGGGCAGCCGGTGATGCAACCAGCCGCGCCGTACGCCTGGCGCTGATGACCAAAACTGGAGAAATGGGTTATCCCTCGGTGCTGAGCGCAAAGACCTGGGGGTTCTACGACGTATTGTTCAAAGGCAAGCCGTTCAAGTTCCAGCGACCCTACGGCAGCTACGTCATGGAAAACGTGCTGTTCAAGATTTCGTTCCCTGCCGAGTTTCACTCGCAAACGGCGGTGGAATGCGCCATGGATATCCATGAGCAACTGAAAAAGGCCGGGCGCAAGCCGGAGGACATCAAGAAAATCACTATCCGCACCCACGAAGCCTGCATTCGCATCATTGACAAGAAAGGCCCGCTGAACAACCCGGCCGACCGTGACCATTGCATCCAGTACATGGTTGCCGTGCCGATTCTGTTGGGCCGCCTCACCGCGTCGGACTACGAGGATGCTGTCGCTTCGGATCCGCGCATCGACAAACTGCGCGACAAGATCGTCTGCATCGAGGACAAGCAGTTCACCAGGGACTATCACGATCCGGAAAAGCGCTCGATCGCCAATGCGCTCACGGTCGAGTTCAAGGACGGCAAGAAGCTGGGCGAATTCGTTTGCGAGTATCCGATCGGTCACAAGCGCCGTCGCAAGGAAGGGATGCCGGTACTGGTGGAGAAATTCAAGACCAACCTGGCGCGCCGTTTCCCTGCCAAGCAGCAAAAAGCGATTCTCGATCTGTGTTCTGACGCGAAAAAACTGGCGGCTACGCCTGTCAACGAATTCGTTGACCTGTTCGTCATCTGAATCCCGTAACCCGCGTGCAGGCCTGCGGATCGACACTGACCCTACATCGGTCCGGCGCCTGCACTATCAGTCTCTGAGCTGGAGGCAACATGAGCCACAACCTCTTTAATTCTTTTCAGGAATTCACGCCCAAAGCCGGCAAGAAAGGCAAGCTGTACTCGCTGCCAGCGCTGGAAAAAGCGGGCATAGGCAAGATTTCCCGGCTGCCCGTATCGATTCGCATCGTGCTCGAATCGGTGCTGCGTAATTGCGACGGCAAGAAGGTCACCGAGGAACATATCAGGCAACTCGCCAACTGGAAGCCCAACGCAAAGCGCACCGAAGAGATTCCGTTCGTGGTTTCGCGCATCGTGCTGCAGGATTTCACCGGCGTTCCCCTGCTCGCCGACCTGGCTGCCATGCGCAGTGTCGCCGGCGCCATGTCCAAGGATCCGAAAGTGATCGAACCGCTGGTACCGGTCGATCTGGTCGTCGACCATTCAGTGCAGATCGATAACTACGGCTCCAGGAACGCTCTCGACCTGAACATGAAACTCGAGTTCCACCGCAACAAGGAACGCTACCAGTTCATGAAATGGGGCATGCAGGCATTTGACACCTTCAAGGTGGTACCGCCAGGCATTGGCATCGTGCACCAGGTCAACCTGGAATACCTCGCGCGCGGCGTGCACAGGAAAGATGGCGTCTACTATCCGGACACGCTGGTCGGTACAGACTCGCACACCACCATGATCAACGGTATCGGCGTCGTTGGCTGGGGTGTGGGTGGAATCGAGGCCGAAGCCGGTATGCTCGGGCAACCGGTCTATTTCCTCACACCGGATGTGGTGGGCGTCAATCTCAAGGGCAAGCTGCGTTGGGGTGTGACGGCAACCGACCTGGTACTGACCATCACCGAAATGCTGCGCAAGGCCAAAGTCGTCGGCAAGTTCGTCGAGTTTCATGGCGAGGGTGCTGCCGAGCTGGCGGTTACCGACCGTGCCACCATCGCCAACATGGCGCCCGAGTACGGCGCCACCATGGGTTTCTTCCCGATCGATGGGAGGACTGTGGAATTCCTGCGCTATACCGGGCGCACCGATGACGAAGTTGCTGCATTCGAGGCCTACTACAAGGCCCAGGGCATGTTCGGCATGCCAAAAGCCCGACAGGTGCAATACAGCCAGTTGCTGGAACTCGACCTGTCGAAAGTCGAACCGTCGCTGGCCGGACCGAAGCGTCCGCAGGACCGCATCGCACTGGGCTCGGTCAAGAAACGCTTCGCCGATCTGTTCTCCAAACCGGCAGCCGAATCCGGCTACAGCAAACCGGCGGCTGAACTGGGCAAGCGCTTCGTCACCGAATTGGAAAATGGATATCCACGCCATGGCGGAGGCACCGTCGCCGCCGAATCGCTGCGCCCCGGCGCAGCGGCCGATGTGGTGGAAATGGTCGACAATCGCCCGACACCGGATACCGTGGCTGCCAACCCGAACGCGCCGCATGGCAAAGTTGAAATCGGCCATGGCGACGTATTGATCGCGGCAATCACCTCCTGCACCAACACCTCGAATCCGAGCGTTCTGGTCGCTGCCGGCCTGCTCGCGAAAAAGGCCGTCGAGAAAGGCCTCACGGTCAAAAAACACATCAAGACCTCGCTGGCGCCGGGTTCGCGCGTAGTAACCGAATATCTGAAGAAAGCCGGCTTGTTACCGTATCTCGAAAAGCTCGGTTTCTACCTGTCGGCGTATGGCTGCACCACCTGCATCGGCAACGCGGGGCCACTCAATCCGGCATTGGAAGAAGCAATTGTCGATAACGATCTGGTATGCGCCGCTGTGTTGTCGGGCAATCGCAACTTCGAGGCGCGCATTCACGCCAACATCAAGGCCAACTTTCTCGCCAGTCCGCCTTTGGTGGTCGCGTACGCAATTGCGGGCACCATGCTCAAGGACCTGATGACCGAACCAGTTGGCACCGGCAAGGACGGCAAGCCGGTCTACATCGGCGACATCTGGCCGCAACCGCAGGAAGTAGCCGATGCCTTGCAGTACGCTACCGATGCAAAGACGTTCCGCAAGCTCTACAAGGATCTTGCCCACGCCACCCCGTTATGGATGGACGTGCCGTCCTCTTCCGGCGAAGTGTATAACTGGCCCACATCGACGTATATCGCCGAACCGCCTTTCTTCGAAGGCTTCGGCATGAGTCCCGGCTCCATTTCGGACATCGAGGGTGCTCGTGCGCTCGGCGTGTTCGGAGACTCGGTGACGACTGACCACATCTCACCCGCCGGTTCGATCAAGGACACCTCGCCCGCGGGCAAGTATCTCCTCGGCAATGATGTTCAGAAAGTCGATTTCAACAGCTACGGTGCACGTCGCGGCAACCATGAAGTCATGATGCGGGGCACTTTCGCCAATGTACGCATCAAGAACCTGATGCTGCCCCCGAATGCCGACGGCACCCGTGTCGAAGGTGGCTGGACTCTGCACCAACCAGATGGCGAAAAGATGTCCATCTACGATGCCGCCATGCGCTACATCGACAACCATGTCCCGACCGTTGTATTCGGTGGCGAGGAGTATGGTACCGGTTCGTCACGCGACTGGGCCGCCAAGGGCACACAACTGCTCGGCGTCAAGGCGGTCATCGCCCGCAGCTTCGAGCGCATTCACCGTTCAAACCTGGTGGGCATGGGCGTGCTGCCCTTGCAATTCAAGGGTAATGATTCGGTCGACTCTCTCGGTATAAAGGGCGATGAGATATTCGACATCGTCGGACTCGACGACCTCAAGCCGCAGCAGGACATCACACTGGTCATCACGCGCAAGGATGGTTCGCGCAAGGAAGTCACGTTGCTGTCGCGCATCGACACCGCCATCGAGGTCGATTACTTCAAGCACGGCGGCATCCTTCCGTACGTCCTGCGCGAACTGCTGGAAGCCGCCTGAACGTGTGCGCAGCATCGGCACGTGGACCTGATGCGAAGCGCCCTGCCGGCGTTCACGCGGACAGTTCCGCTGCCGATGCAGGAGTGCGCGTCTCCAAACTGATGTCCGAGCGAGGTATGTGCTCGCGCCGCGAAGCCGACGACTACATCGCGCGTGGCTGGGTCTATGTCGACGGCAAGAAAGTCGAGGAACTTGGCACCCGGGTCGATCCGGCAGCCGAAATCACGCTGGAACGGCGGGCTACGAGCGCGGCGTTACGAAAAGTCACTATCCTGCTCAACAAGCCAATCGGCTATGTATCAGGGCAGGCAGAGAGCGGTTACAGGCCGGCGATCGCCCTGGTGATTCCCGAAAACCACTATTCCGAAGACACCGCGCAATTGCGCTTTGTGCGTCAGCACCTGAGGGGACTGGCACCGGCCGGGCGACTGGATATCGATTCAACCGGCCTGCTGGTGCTCACCCAGGACGGACGCATCGCCAAAAAACTGATTGGTCAGGATTCCGCAATCGAAAAAGAGTACCTCGTGCGCGTGCAGGGAAAGCTGACCGACAAGGGACTGGAACTGCTCAATCACGGTCTTTCCCTCGATGGCAGGCCGCTGAAGCCGGCAAAGGTCTCATGGCTGAACGAAGACCAATTGCGCTTCGTGTTGCGTGAAGGCAAGAAGCGCCAGATCCGGCGCATGTGCGAAATGGTGGGACTGAAAGTGACCGGCCTCAAGCGGGTGCGTGTCGGCAGCGTCAAGCTCGGCAAGCTGCCTGTTGGCCAGTGGCGCTATCTGGGCGAAAAGGAATTATTCTGACGCGTGCGGCTTGCCGCGCACAGCGGCTGTAGTAGGCTTGTCTGCCGACAGGTCAATCCGCCTCCAGCGTAACCAGTCTGTTCCGAAGCGAGTAGGTCCCGATCCGAGCCATGACAACAACACGACCGGCCGCAACCGATGAGCCTCCCCTGATCGAGCGCACGCTTGCCGCCGTCTGGCATCCGTGTACCCAGATGAAGTTGCACGAAGCCATTCCACCGCTGCCAGTCGATCGCGGCGAAGGCGCCTGGCTGACTGACGCTCAAGGCAATCGCTATCTCGATGCCATCAGTTCGTGGTGGGTAAATCTGTTCGGACACTGCAACCCTCGCATCAATGCCGCGCTCACCGACCAGCTTTCCAAACTCGACCACGTCATTCTCGCCGGCTTCACCCATGAACCGGTGGTCGCCCTTTCAGAGCGGCTGCGCGAGCGCACCTCCGGCCAGCTCGGGCATTGCTTCTTTGCTTCCGACGGTTCCTCGGCGGTTGAAATCGCCCTGAAGATGAGCATGCATTACTGGCGCAACCGCGGGCACGCGGACAAGAACCGCTTTGTCACTATTGCTGGCGGATATCATGGTGAAACAGTCGGCGCACTGGCCGTATCCGATGTAGCGCTGTTTCGCGATGCTTATGCCCCTCTGCTTCGCGACAGCATGATTGTTCCCAGCCCGGACTGGCGCGATGCCCGGCCTGGCGAATCGGCGGCCGAATGCGCCGTGCGCGCAGCCGGGGCACTCGAACAGCATCTGCGCGACCACGCCGCCACGATTGCTGCGGTCATCGTCGAACCACAGGTGCAATGCGCCAACCGCATGGCAATGCACGATCCGGAGTACCTGCGCCGCGTACGTGCCGCATGCGATCTTCATGGCGTGCACCTGATCGCCGACGAGATCGCGGTGGGTTTCGGGCGCACCGGCACTTTCTTTGCTCACGAAGCCGCCGGCATCATGCCCGACCTGATGACGCTGTCCAAGGGCATAACCGGCGGTTATCTGCCCTTGTCGGTCGTGATGTGCCGCGACGAAATCTATCGCGCGTTCTACGCCGACGATATCAGCCGCGGCTTCCTCCATTCGCACTCCTACACCGGAAATGCACTGGCGTGCCGCGCGGCGTTGGCAGTGATGGATATGTTCGAGGACGAAGACGTGCTCGCGGCGAATCGGCTGCGCGCGCAACACATACTGGAAGCGGCACAGGTTTTCAGCGACGATTCGCGGGTTCGTCATCTTCGCCAGACCGGCATGATCACCGCGTTCGATGTCGACACCGACGACCCGGCATTCTCGCGCCGCTATCACCAGGCTGCACTCGGGCAAGGCGTATTGTTGCGACCGATCGGCAATACCGTTTACTTCATGCCGCCATATGTCGTCACCGATGCCGAAATCGACCATCTGGTCGCCGCCGCTAAAGGCGCGCTCGACAATGCCCTCGGCTGACATGCGCGGCTACGATTTTGATTCCGACCTCGACGCCCTGCGCCAACACGCGCTATTACGCCGTCGCAAGGTCGCCGATACCGCATGTCAGCCCGAGACTGTGGTCGACGGCAAACCGGTGCTGGCGTTTTGCAGCAACGATTATCTGGGACTGGCAGCCGATCCGCAGATTGCTGGTGCAATGGCCGACGCGGCGCGCGACCACGGCGTCGGCTCCGGCGCATCGCACCTGATCAGCGGACATCACCGCCTGCACGAACAACTGGAAGCAGCACTGGCCCGATTCACCGGCATGGGACGCAGCCTGACTTTTTCAACCGGCTATATGGCCAATCTGGCACTGGTCACCTCGCTCGTAGGCCGTGGCGATGCGGTGTTCTCCGACACGCTCAATCATGCTTCGTTGATTGATGCCTGCCGCCTGTCGCGCGCCGAAATCCACCGCTACCCGCATCGCGACTCGGCATTGCTGGACGCATTACTGGCAAGCAGTGATGCCCGACGCAAACTGGTGGTTACCGACGCCGTGTTCAGCATGGACGGCGATATCGCACCGTTGCCCGAACTGCTCGCAATATGCGAACAACATGATGCGCTGCTGGTCATCGATGATGCACACGGCTTCGGCGTGCTCGGTGCAGATGGCCGTGGCAGTCTTTCGCACTTCGGACTCGCTTCCCCGCGCATCGTTTACATGGCCACACTGGGCAAGGCTGCCGGTGTAGCCGGTGCCTTCGTTGCCGGATCGGCCAGTCTGATCGAGTGGCTACTGCAAAAAGGTCGTACCTATATCTTCACCACTGCCGCACCGCCGGCCATCGCCGCGGCCCAGAGCAAGGCCGTTGAGCTGATCGAACATGGTGAACAGCGGCGCGCGCATCTCAATGCGCTGATCGCACAATTCCGAAAGCAGCTTGTCCTGCGCCGCTGGTCCCTGCTGGAATCCCGGACCCCGATTCAACCGCTGCTCATCGAAGGCAATGAAGAAACGCTGGAGGTCGCCGCACGCCTGATGGACGAAGGATTGTGGGTGCCGGCGATCCGCCCGCCCACGGTGCCGGCGAATACAGCGCGCTTGCGTATTTCCTTTTCCGCCGCGCATACCGAAGCACATGTGGAGCGCCTCGTCGATGCATTGCAGCGAGCCGAAACGGGCGTGGCAAACCAAATGACGGTGTAATCATGCGCGGTTGTTTCGTTACCGGCACCGACACCGAAGTTGGCAAGACCCTGATCACTTGCGGCCTGCTTCACGCCTGCCGGCAACGCGGCGCGTCCGCTCTCGGCATGAAACCGGTTGCTGCCGGCGCTGCGCAAGTACAGGGCCAATGGCTAAATGACGACGTCGAAGCGATCGTTGCCGCATCCAGTGTTGCCGCCGAACGCAGCCTTATCAATCCGTATCTGTTTGAACCTCCGGTGGCACCGCACATCGCCGCCAGTGAGGCCGGACGCGACATCGATGTCGATCACATCGTTGAATGCTTTGGCAAGCTGGCGGCCGTTGCCGACGTGGTCATCGTCGAAGGTGTCGGCGGCTTTCGCGTGCCTTTGCAGGAGCGATTCGACACTGCCGATCTCGCCGTTGCGCTCGGCTTGCCAGTGGTGCTGGTCGTCGGTGCTCGCCTCGGGTGCATCAATCATGCGCTGCTCACCGCCGAAGCAATCCGCGCCCGTGGCCTGAGCTGCATCGGCTGGGTTGCCAACCAGATCGATCCGCACATGCAGCGCCTCGATGAAAATCTCGCAACTCTGGATGAACTGCTCGACATGCCGCGTCTCGCATTTGTCGAACATCTCTCCAGGCCTGAAGCACGGAGCGTTGCTTCGCGCATCCGGCTGCCGGCCGAACTCGTGCCGTAACCGGGTCATGCGACTGGTACTCGACTCCAATGTATGGCTCGACTGGCTGCACTTCGATGATCCGCAGGTGATACCGCTGCGGCAAGCGAGCGAGAATGGGCGCGTGGAAATTGTCATAGACGCGCCTTGCCGCGACGAACTGGTGAGGGTCCTTGCTTACGATCGCTTTGGCCTGGACACGACGGCACAATCGGCCATGCTTGCACGAGTCAATCGCATCAGCGTTTTTCTTGCCGACCTGGCCTACCCTTGCGCTGGAGAACTACCGTGGTGCTCCGACCCGGATGACGTCAAGTTCCTCGCCCTCGCCGAAGCCAGCAACGCCGACTGGCTGGTCAGCAAGGACAACGCCCTCCTGAACAGGCGCCGCCGTGGCAATCGCGAGCCAGTCCGATTCAAAACCGGAACTCCGCAGCAATGGGCGTTGTCCCTGTCGCAAACAACCAACTGCTAGCCAACGTGATCCCGCAATGCTGATCCTCGGTCAGGAAATACCTCTCAAAGCCAACTTGCTGACTGCGCTGCGGCGGCATCCGATCCTGTGGTCGATATTACTGATTACGGCAATGCTGGATTTCGCAACGACAATGGGCTTCATGACCCGCTATGGCATTCATGTCGAGCAGAACATGGTCGTGCGCTGGCTGGCGCTCAATCTGGGTATGGTCCCGGGCGTGCTGGCCGGCAAATTCCTTCAGATCATCGCCGCCGCCGTTTTCTGCTCGCTCTCGGTCAAGTACGCGCGCGCCGTTTTGCTGGCAATCGTTGGAATCAACCTGTTCGCGATCCTGGTGAATTTTTTTCTGGTACCGAGACTTCCGGTCTAGCAGGTTGTTGAAAAACGTCACGAGCGGGTTTCCGTCGGGCGCGCACCGGTTCCGAAAGAACCAGTGCGCAGGAACCGGAGTGTATCTAGGGAAGCTCTGCATAACTTAACCGACGCGCGTTGCTCAAGATGCCGATGGATGCGAGCCGTGTGACGTAGCTCAGACTGGAGCCTTTGCAAGGAGCACGGTGACGCCGACGCGGCATCTGGCACAGCCCAATGTTTGTTCTCTCCTTCGAGGGACCGGGCGATTTTGAACGATGGCTGTGTCAGCTCGTCCTCGGGTAGACCTGCTACACGTCGTCCTCGCTTTCTTGCCCTCGACAAAATCGCCTCGGCCGCGCATGGGCAGGTTATGCAGAGCTTCCCTAGGTAAATACATGAGGATGTTGAGCACCGCGTAAGCCCGGATCAAATCGGCGCAGTAGTTTTTCAGGAGCCTGCTAGATTTCCCGGTTCAAAATCCGGCTAACCACTGGAAAGTACTGCTCCCCCGCTCCAGCCTTGATTGCGCGTTTGAAAACTGACCGGACGTTGCGCGCGCCGGCGGCATCGACCTTGCCGTCGCTCGCCAGTTCCAGCGCATAACCGAGATCCTTCAATGCATACTCGACCGAGAAGGCACGTTGTGGAAACTCGCGTGGAAGAATCGCCTTCATGCCGTGATTGCGTAATGCGAAGCTGTCTGCTGACCCCTTCGACAGCGCCTCGAACAACACCTCCGGGTTACAGCCTGCGCCCTGGGCAATGGCATAGGCTTCCGACAAGGCCACCACCGTCTGGAACAGAACCATGTTATTGAGAATCTTGGTGACCTGGCCGGTGCCAATGCCACCACAATGCGTGATTTCGGTTGCGAAGCACTCCATCAACGGGTGTACCCGCTTCAGCACGGCATCATCACCACCGACCATCACCGCGAGGGTACCGCTTTCAGCCGCCTGACGCGTGCGCGCTACCGGCGCATCCAGGTAATCCACCTTCCGCTTCGCGAACGTCGCCGCCAGTTGTCGCGTCAGCGCCACCGGGGATGTGCCCAGATCCACCACAATCTG
>JASFUE010000023.1:0-17888 GCA_050050435.1 Burkholderiales bacterium
CCAACGCGACGGATCAGGATGCCGCCTCTTTGCACCTGCACACAGGACTGCTCTACACCTGTCGTTCAGGAGAACCGGAACTTGTCGAGGCAAACGAAGACGAGCATTCGGTCATCATCGCTTCGGAACCACTGACGCGCGATGCGAGCTGGCAGATCGTCCCGAACAACAGCATCGTCACCGTCGATGCGACAAGAACGGTCGCTATCCGCCCGATCGGCATCTGAACGCCGAAGCCTGCTCATGCCGAACCAGGCGGGCCTTCATTCACCTGCTGCCGCCGTTGCGGATCGCCTGGCTCGTGCACTCAGGAAGGCCACTTCCAGTTGCGAACTTCCGGTAGATCCACCCCATGTTCGGCGATGTACTGCTTGTGCTCTATCAGCTTGTCCTTGAGCTGCTGCTTGAGATAAATGCCCTTGTCGCCAGTCTGCGGCAAGCGGTCGACCACGTCCATCACCAGGTGAAAACGGTCCAGATCATTTAGCACCGTCATGTCGAAAGGCGTGGTGATGGTGCCCTCTTCCTTGTAGCCGCGAACATGGATGTTGCGGTGGTTGGTTCGGCGGTAAGTCAACCGGTGTATCAGCCATGGATAAGCGTGGTAAGCGAAGATGACTGGCTTGTCTCTGGTAAACAGCTCGTCGAAATCCTGGTTTGTCAACCCGTGCGGATGCTCGCTCGGCGGCTGCAACTTCATCAGGTCGACGATATTGACCACCCGAATCTTCAACTCGGGCAGATGCTCGCGCAGGATAGAAACAGCGGCGAGCGTTTCCAGTGTCGGCACGTCGCCGCAACACGCCATGACTACATCGGGCGCAACCGCCTGGTCGTTACTCGCCCACTGCCAGATTCCAATGCCCTGGGTGCAATGCTTGACGGCCTCGTCCATCGTCAACCACTGCGGCGCCGGATGTTTGCCGGCCACCACGACGTTTACGTAATGGTGACTTCGCAGGCAGTGATCCATGACCGACAGCAGGCAGTTAGCGTCAGGCGGAAAGTACACGCGTACAACTTCCGCTTTCTTGTTGACAACGTGATCGACAAATCCCGGATCCTGGTGAGTGAATCCGTTGTGGTCCTGGCGCCATACGTGAGAAGCGAGCAGGTAATTCAGCGAAGCGATCTTGTGTCGCCACGGCAGATGCGCAGTGACTTTCAACCACTTGGCATGCTGGTTGAACATCGAGTCAATGATGTGGATGAATGCCTCGTAGCAGTTGAATACACCATGCCGCCCGGTCAGCAGATAGCCTTCGAGCCAGCCCTCGCACTGATGCTCGCTGAGCATTTCCATCACACGGCCGCTGGGCGCAAGAAATTCGTCGTTTGCGAGCGTCGTTCCGTTCCATTGACGCTGTGTTACCTGGAACATGGCCTCGAGGCCATTGGATAAGGTTTCATCGGGGCCGAACATGCGAAAGTTGCGCTGCTCTCTGTTGAGTTTTACAACGTCGCGCAGGAACGGTCCCAGCACATGCGTGTCGCCGATTCCCGGTGAACCCGGCGCGGGCACGTCGGCTGCGTAATCGCGAAAGTCCGGTAACCGCAATTCACGCAGCAATTTGCCTCCATTGGCGTGAGGATTCGCGCCCATGCGACGCTCACCCTCGGGCGCGAGCTCGGCCAGTTCCGTTACCAGACGTCCATTCTCGTCGAACAATTCTTCCGGCCGGTAACTGCGCAACCAGTCCTCGAGAAGTTTGAGATGCTCCGGATTCTTGTGCGGGTGCAGCGGAACCTGGTGTGCCCGGAACGTACCTTCCACCTGGAGGCCGTCGACAACTTTTGGGCCGGTCCAGCCTTTGGGTGACTTCAGAACAATCATCGGCCAGCGCGGCCGACTCGGGTCATTATCCTCGCGCGCATTCGCCCATATTCGCTGGATGTCCGTTGTCACCTTATCCAGGGTGGCAGCCATCAACTGGTGCATCTGCGCCGGGTCATCGCCTTCAACAAAATACGGTGTCCAGCCACAACCGCGCAGGAATTGCTCCAACTCGTCCGGCTCAATGCGCGCAAGAACGGTCGGATTGGCGATCTTGTAACCGTTCAGATGCAGTATCGGCAGCACCGCGCCGTCGGTAATCGGATCGAGGAACTTGTTCGAATGCCAGGCCGTTGCCAGCGGGCCAGTCTCCGCCTCGCCGTCTCCGACGACGCAGGCCACAATCAACTCCGGGTTGTCGAGCACCGCACCAAAGGAATGGCTGAGTGAATAGCCCAATTCGCCGCCTTCGTGAATCGAGCCCGGGCACTCCGGCGAGGCATGGCTCGGAATGCCGCCGGGAAACGAAAACTGGGTAAACAGCTTCTTCAGTCCCTCCTCGTCCTGGCTGACATTGGGATAAACCTCGCTGTACGTGCCCTCCAGGTAGGTATTGGCAACGACCGTGGGTCCGCCGTGTCCGGGACCGGAGACGTAGATCATGTCGAGGCCAAACTTCTTGATGACGCGATTCAGATGCGCATAAATGAAGTTCTGCCCCGGCGTCGTGCCCCAGTGTCCTAGCAACAACTTTTTCACATCGGTGATTGCCAGCGGTCGCTTGAGCAACGGATTGTCGTATAGAAAAATCTGCCCGACTGACAGATAGTTGGCAGCGCGCCAGTAAGCGTCAATCTTGCTCAGCAGTTCCGATGGCAACGGTGTATCGGCATGACTCGCTTTCTTTATCCTGGTCGCCATATTTCTATTCCTTTCGTTTCTAGTCCTGCCTGACGGGAAGACTTGCACCTTGAAACCCGAGTACGGTGCAAGTCGATTTCGCGATCATCACTTCCTCGTCGGTATGGATTACGCGAACAGTAACTCGACTGTCTGGCCCCGAAATAACGGCAGCATTCGCCGCGTTGCGCTTCTCGTCAACTTCGATTCCAAGAAATTGAAGTCCGTTACAGATGCGGGCACGGACCTCCGGCACGTTCTCACCGATACCCCCGGCGAAAATCAGCGTATCGACCTCTCCCAGTACCGCTGCGTAGGCACCGACAAATTTCTTCGCCTGATAACAGAACAGTTCTATCGCTTCGGCGGCACGCACATCGCTCGCCTCGCGCGCAAACAGGTCACGCATGTCGGAACTGGTTTCCGATACACCGAGTAGTCCCGATTCATGGTTGATCATCTGGTTGAACTGTCGCGGCGTAAGCCCCTTGCCACGCATCAAATGCCAGGCCAGACCAGGGTCGAGGTCTCCGGTGCGCGTACTCATCACCAGCCCGGCTGTCGGCGTGAAGCCCATGCTGGTATCAACACTCTTGCCATCATGCACGGCGGTCATGCTCGCCCCGTTACCCAGGTGCGCGAGAATCACGCGCCCCTTCGCTGCTTGCGTACCGGCTACGCGCGTCAGTTCCTCCATCAGATAGGCGTACGAAAGACCGTGAAATCCGTAGCGCCGCATTCCCTGCGCTTCATAGCGCCGCGGCAGTGGCAACATGCGAGCAACACGGGGCAAATCATGATGGAAGGCAGTGTCGAAACACGCCACCTGAACCAGCTTGGGATGTAGCCGGCGAAACGCCTTGATCAGGCGAATCTCGCCGGGCAAGTGATCCGGGAAAAAAGGGCTGAGCTCGCGCAACGCCTCGAGCAAATCCGCGGTGATGCGCTGCGGGTCGACATTTGCGGAGCCACTGTGCACCACGCGGTGCCCCACCGCGGCCAATGTATCGGACTTGCCGCGTTCCTCGAGCCAGGTCATCAGCGCCTTGACTGCCGCCGTGTGATCCGCTGCCGCCACAGCACGCGACACGTTATCCTCAGCCTGTTCGCCCGTGACCTTGAGAACCGGGTCCGGCAGCCCGATGCGCTCGATAGCTCCGGATACTACCCGCTCGAGCGCATCGTCCAGCTCGAACAAAGCAAACTTGATACTCGATGATCCGGCATTCACTGTCAGGATGCGAGCGTTAGCGGATTTCATGGATAGGTCATTCATTACTCGGCTCCGGGGTCACGCCCGTTTCTGCAGCGACTGCCCGGAGCACTTGTAGGTTCTGATCTGCACCTGCATCTTCAAACCGGTCATCGCTGCCAAAGTATCTCGGAAGCTTCCAGGGGAACTGAGACCCCGTCATGTATGGCAATCACCCGTGGTGTGTAGTCGGCCGCCGGACGCGATGCCGGTACCATTGCACGGTACATGTAGCCGTTTTGCGCACCGGTCAGTTTTTTCGCTTGCTTCATTTCCATGCGAAACGGTGAAACGCCATCGGAATTATCTGCATATATCTCCACCCGTACGGCTCCAGGTTCAACGTCGTCAAGGTACAACGGCACTTCGAATACATACTGCCCCTCATATTTTTCAATCTTCAATTCACCAAAATGCAGCGCGGCCCATTTCTGATCCAGTTCGCGTTGCCATTTCACAATCTGCTCTCCCATTGCGCCATTGTCAGCAGCGCGGCGGCGGTATTTGCCTGCCGCCGGCAGATAAAACTGCTCTAGGTATTCGCGGACCACGCGGTTAGTCGAGTACCTTGGTGTCAGGCGCGCCATGCTCTCGCGCATGCGCGCGCACCAGGCTGCCGGTACACCGTTGGCGTTGCGATCATAGAACTCGGGGATCACTTCGTTCTCCAGCAGGTCATAGAGTGCGTTTGCTTCGAATGCGTCCCAGGCAGGATCGTCATCATGTTCCTTGCCATCCCCCAACGCCCACCCGACTTCCGGCGCATAGGCTTCCGCCCACCATCCGTCCAGTTCCGAGACGTTGATGCCGCCATTGACCAGTACCTTCATGCCACTGGTGCCACTCGCCTCCCATGGGCGGCGTGGCGTATTGAGCCAAACATCGACGCCTTGCACCAGATGCTCTGTCAGATGCATGTCGTAGTCGCTGAGAAAAATTGCATGTGGTCGTATTTGCGGTTGGCGGATGAACTGCGTCCATTGCCGAATCAACATTTGACCGGCATGATCCGCCGGATGCGCCTTGCCGGCCATGATCAGTTGCACCGGACGTTGCGGATTGCTTAGCAGGCGCAGCAATCGCGCCGGATTATGCAACAGCAAATTCGGTCGCTTGTAGGTCGCGAACCGCCGCGCGAATCCGATTGTGAGCGTGTTGGGATCAAACAAATGCTTCGCCGCATCAACTGCCTCCGGCGATGCTCCGGCCGCTGCGAGCTCCCTCGACAACCGCTCACGCGCGTATTCGACGAGTTCCGTTCTCGCTGCAAGGCGGAATTGCCACAGCTCGGCGTCCGGAACGCAGCAAATGTCGCGCTCCAGCCTTTCGGTCACCCCCAACCAGCGATTCTTTCCGCAGGCACGTGTCCATAGTTCATCGGCCGGAGCCGAATCCCAGCTCGGCGTGTGCACGCCGTTGGTCACATGGCTGACCGGAACTTCAGCTTGCGGCCAGCGCGCAAAAAGCGGCGCAAACATGTGCCGGCTGACTTCTCCATGCAATCGACTGACACCATTCACCGCGCCGCTGCCACGCATTGCCAGGTAGGCCATGTTGAAAGGTTCGGATCGGTCATTGGCATTTCGACGGCCCAGCGCGAGCAACTCATCGATCGCAATCTGCAGACCTTGCTCCGCATAGCCGGTGAGATATTGCGCGATCAAGCCAGGCTCGAAGCGGTCGAACCCCGCTGCCACCGCAGTGTGCGTGGTGAACAAATTGCCTGCGCGAGTCACCGCCAGCGCGACCTCGAAAGGCTGCCCGCTCGTTTGCATGAAACTTCGTGCGCGCTCCAGTACTGCAAAGGCGGCATGTCCTTCATTGAGATGGCAGACTTCGGGATGAATGTCGAGCGCCATGAGCAGTCGCCAACCGCCAATGCCAAGTAGCAGCTCCTGTTTGAGCCGCAGATCCGGCCCACCTCCGTACAACTCGCTGGTGATGCCCCGATGAGCCGGGTAATTGGCAGCATCATTGCTGTCGAGCAAATAAAGCTTCAGTCTGCCGACCTGTACCTGCCAGGCGCGTAACCAGACCGAATACCCCGGCAATCCGATTTCCAGGCGTAACCATTCGCCGTTTGGGCGTCGCACAGGCGCAATCGGCAACTGCCCGGGATCGTTATAGGGGTACAGCGCTTGCTGCGCGCCATCCTTGTCGAGCACCTGGCGGAAATAACCCTGTTGGTACAACAGGCCGATACCAACTACCGGCACCCCGAGATCGCTGGCAGCCTTGAGTTGATCCCCTGCAACGTTGCCCAGTCCGCCGGAGTAGATCGGCAAAGCTTCGCCGAGCATGAACTCCATGCTGAAATACGCGATACTACTTAGTGGCGGTTGCGGGTAGTTTTGCTGAAACCAGGCCGGCGCCTCTGCTGTTTCGCGGCGCGCTTGTACCAGCTCATCGACGTTCTTCCGGAAGCCAGCCTCGGCGAGTTCGCTCTGAAGTTTCTCGTGAGAAACAGTCTGCAATACGACCCATGGGTTGTGTGTTAACTCCCAGAGGACCGGATCAAGCTGCCGCCATATCTGGTCGGTGGAGTGATCCCATGATGAACGCATGTCCAGAGCAAGCGTGGATAAGGCTTCCATCGCCTTACTGTCGACAGCGCTCTTGCGTCGCGACGAACCTTGGACACGCACCTTGTCGTCCATATGCGGCTCGTCTAATCCGGTCCTGACAGGTTTGTTGCCGGCAACGCTTCAGCCTTTTCGGCAATCGTACTCAGCAGGTCGCGCCACGACTTGGCAAATGCCGCAGTTCCGTCACGCTGCAGCCGGGCTGCCAGCGCCGCATCGTCCACTCCGGCGCGGGCAAATTCGTTGAGCACTGCTTCGGCATCACCACCGTCGGCAGGTAACGCGTCTTTCACCGAACCATGTTCAGCGAAGGCGTGCAGTGTTTTCTCCGGCATCGTGCTGATCGTATTCGGCGCCGCCAGCGCCTCAATGTAGAGGACGTCCGACGCGGCAGGATCCTTGGTACCGGTGCTCGCCCACAGTAAACGCTGCGCACGCGCGCCTGCTGCAACCAGTTTCTTCCACCGCTGCGATGCCAGAAGCTCAACGTAGGCTTTATAAGTACGCATCGCGATCGCTATACCGAGTCGGTTACGAAGTTCAGCGGGCACCTCATCGTTGACCGCCGCGTCCCAGCGGCTGACAAAAAGAGACGCCACACTGCCAACGTTTGGATCGCGGCCAGCTTCGATGCGGCGCTCGATGCCGCGCATATACGCATCTGCCGCGGCCAGGTAGTGTTCGCGTGAAAACAGCAATGTCACATTCACCGGCACACCGGCAAAGATCGATTCCTCGATCGCGGGAAGTCCGGCAGGTGTGCCGGGAATCTTGACCAACAGGTTCGGACGCTCGGCGCGCGCATGTAGTTGCGCTGCCGCCCGTATCGTCGCTTTCGTGTCGTCGGCGAGTAATGGCGAAACTTCCAGCGAAACCCAACCATCCTTGCCAATGCTGGCATCGTGGGCTGGTCGGAACAGGTCCGCAGCGCGTGTCAAATCCTCGAACGCAAGTTCAAAGAACAGGTCTTCCCCGGACCTTCCGGCAACCGCTTTGTTGCGGATAGTTTCGTCGTAAGAATCGCTGTTACTGATCGCCCGATCAAAGATCGTCGGATTGGAAGTCAGGCCGGTGACCGAAAGGTCCTTGATGTAGCGCGCCAAGGCACCACTATCGAGGAGGCCACGGGTAATGTTGTCCAGCCAGAGACTCTGACCAAGATCATGAAGCTGTCTTGTCGCGTTCATATCGTCTCCTGGTTCTGCGCCGGCAACGGGATCGGAGCCGACAACTGATGTTTGACGAAATTGCCGATGTGCGCTGTATCCGGCAGACCGCAACAGAAATCTGGATCCGTACGCCGTTCGACATCTTGCGCCACATCAACCATATGACATATTCCTGCCCCGGCACCGTAACACCGGCGCCGATGTGGCTATCGACATAAGGCAACCCGCCACACTTTACTACCTTAATACTGACGACAGCGCCCGGGTTGATTGGTTTCCGGACGATCTCCCTGAACAGCGCCGGAACCCGATTGAACCGGCTTGCCTTCCACCCTCCGGGGCGCGAACGCCGGCCGGGACTCGGGGTCAAACGAAAAACGAAATTGACAGATATTGGTGATACTACCAAAATAGTTGGTAGTTATACCAATACGATGAAACCATGCGCCGCGATAACAATACCGACGTCCGGGCCTGCATCCTCGACGCCGCGCTTGATCTGCTTGGAGATCACGGCGTCAGCAAACTGACCCAACCCAATGTCGCGAAAGCAGCCGGAATACGGCAAAGTCATCTCACCTACTACTTTCCGACACGCGCTGATTTGCTCAAGGCAACCGCTCTGCATTCGATCGAATCGATGATCGGCATGCTGTCGCACCGCGCCCTGGACGGCAAACTCTCGCCCGACCTGTTGGCGCAGATCGCCAGCGACATGGTGGATGACAAACGCCGCGCCCGCGTCGTGCTCGGTCTGGTCGTTGCATCGGACGAAGACCGCGAGATCAAATCATTCCTGCGCGATTTTGTCGACCGGATCCGCGCCGGCATTGGCCGGGTAATCGAACTGCTCGGCCAACATGCCGATCCGCAACGGATTGCCCTGTTTCACACTCTGGTAGTGGGCGCTGCTGTGCTGCACCTTGCACGTGACAACGCCGCTTCGCGGCGCGAGAGCGGCGCCATGGTGCGGTTTGCAGTCGAGCAGTTTTTGCAGGACCAACCCGAGAACGGGAAGAAGCCCGTACGGGAGACCTGAATGCGACTCATTGGCACATTGTTTGTTCTAGCCTTTGCCGTGGCGCTCGGCGGTTGCGACAACCAAGCGCAGGCGACCTACCAGGGTTACGCCGAAGGCGACTACGTGCTCGTGGCTTCACCCAACGCCGGATCGCTGCAGCAAATTTCGGTGGCGCGCGGCGACACGGTTAGCGAGGGCGCTCCCCTCTTCGTGCTGGAACAAGGCAATGAAGCGGCGGCACGGCGCGCCGCCGAGGAACGAGTGCGATCGGCGCAGGCCCGCCTGCAAAATCTGCGTGCCGCACAACGTCCGGCACAACTGGAGGCCCTGGAGGCGCAACTGCGCGACGCCGAAGCGGCGCGCGCGCTCTCCGCGTCGCAACTCGAGCGCGATAAGGACCTGTACGGACAGAATTTCATCTCCCGCGCGGCACTCGACGAGGCGATCACCCGGTTGCGCCGCGACAAAGCGCGGGCGGAACAGATCAAGGCAGAAATCGAGCTGGCACAAGCCAGCGTTGGCCGCAGCGGCGAAGTCGCCGCGGCAAAGGCGGAAGTCGAAGCAGCGCGGGCGGTGCTCGAACAGGCCGACTGGCAACTATCGCAAAAGACCGTGCCGGCACCGGTCAGCGGCCTGGTGCAGGATACATTCTATGTCCTTGGGGAATGGGTGCCAGGCGGGAAACCGGTTGTAAGCATTCTGCCTCCGGCCAACATCAAGTTACGCTTTTATGTTCCCGAAACACTCGTTGGCGCAATACGAATCGGGCAAGACGTATCGGTGCATTGCGATGGTTGCGCGGGGCCGATCAGGGCAACCGTGAGCTTTGTGTCGACCGAGCCCGAGTACACCCCGCCGGTGATCTACAGCCGGGAATCGCGCGCCAAGCTCGTATTCCTGATCGAAGCGCGGCCTTCGATCGAGGACGCGGTCAAGCTCAAGCCCGGACAACCGGTCGACGTCAGCCTGCTCAACTGATGCCGGCATGAACGACGAACTCGCCATCGACGTCAGCGACCTGAACAAGAGTTTCGGCGACAAGCACGTCGTCAAGGATTTCTCGATGCAGGTCAGGCGCGGCGAAATCTACGGATTCCTCGGTCCCAATGGCAGCGGCAAGACCACCACCATACGCATGCTTTGCGGCCTGCTCACTCCCGATTCCGGCAACGGAACCTGTCTCGGCTATGACATCCTGCGCGAATCACGCAAGATCAAACGACAGGTCGGTTACATGACCCAGCACTTCTCGCTTTGGGAGGACTTGTCGCTGCGCGAGAACCTGGATTTCATCGGGCGTATGTACGGAATGAAAAATCGAAAAGCCGCAGTACGCCACGCTCTCGACCAACTCGGCCTGACAACGCGCCAGAACCAGTTGGCCGGGACACTCTCCGGCGGCTGGAAACAGCGGCTCGCACTGGCTGCATGCACGCTGCACTCGCCCCGATTGTTATTGCTCGACGAGCCGACTGCAGGCGTTGACCCGAAAGCACGCCGTGACTTCTGGGCTGAAATTCACGAACTCGCGTCAACCGGGATTTCGATACTGGTTTCGACACACTACATGGATGAGGCGGAGCGCTGCCACCGGCTGGCCTATATTTCCTACGGAAACTTGCTCGCTACCGGCACCGCGGCTGAAATCGTGGCACAGCAAAATCTGTCGACGTGGACAGTGACCGGGTCTCATCTGCAAGAGCTGGAAGATCAACTGGGCAACGTGCCAGGTATCGTCCAGGTCACACCGTTCGGCAACGCGCTGCATGTCGCCGGAGATGACGAGGACGCACTTGAAAAGGCGTTGGCGCCGTTCCAGTCTGACCCGCACTATCACTGGACGCCGGGCGAGCCAACCCTTGAGGATGTTTTCATCAGCCTGATGGGAAGCAGCAAGGACAACTTCCAATGACGCTGAACGGATTCTCACTGTCGCGCTGGATCGGAATTGTCGTCAAGGAATTCACCCAGCTCAAACGTGACCGCTTGACCTTCGGCATGATTATTGGCATTCCGGTCGTGCAGCTCATCTTGTTCGGTTTCGCCATCAATTCCGATCCGAAACACTTGCCGGCCGCGATCCTGGCACAGGATAATTCGGTCTACTCCCGCACTTTGACCGTGGCTCTGCAAAACAGCGGATATTTTCGTATTGTCGAACAGGCTGATTCGGAAGAACGCGCAAACAGACTACTCGAACTGGGCGAAGTCCAGTTTGTCATCACCGTTCCGGCCGGCTTCGAGCGTGCACTGGTGCGGGGCGAACGCCCGGTACTGCTGGTCGAAGCCGACGCCACCGATCCCGCAGCGACCAGCAACGCCATCGGCGCCCTGACGCAAATTGCGCAAACCGCACTCAACCGCGACCTGCAGGGAACCCTCAACAGTCTGGTCCCTTCCCCGCCTCCGGTGGATTTGCGCGTGCATCGACTTTACAACCCGGAAGGTATCACTGCATACAACATCGTGCCCGGCCTGCTCGGCGTCATTCTGACGATGACGATGGTACTGATGACCGGGTTGGCAATGACGCGCGAACGAGAGCGTGGCACATTCGAGAATCTGCTGGCCACGCCAGCGCTGCCGATCGAGGTGATGACCGGCAAGATCGTTCCCTATATCGTCATCGGACTGATACAGGTCGTAATTGTGTTGCTGGCTGCGCACTACGTATTTTCCGTGCCAATGCGAGGAAGTCTGTTGCTGCTTTTGTTGGTGGTGTTCATATTCATCGCTGCGAATCTGACGCTGGGCATCACGTTCAGTGCCGTGGCGCGCAACCAGCTTCAGGCGATGCAGATGACATTCTTTTTCTTTCTACCATCCATGCTGCTTTCCGGCTTCATGTTTCCGTTCCGCGGCATGCCCGACTGGGCTCAGGCCATCGGCAACCTGTTGCCATTGACACACTTTCTGCACCTGGCACGGGGTATTCTTCTCAAAGGTAACAATATCCACGAACTGTGGCCGCAGATCTGGCCGATCATGTTGTTCATGGCCGTCGTGCTGGCACTGGGATTATTGGTCTACAGGCGCACCCTCGACTGATCTGGAAGATCTGTTCATGGCGCCCCGGAGAATTGAAATGACGGAACCAACCTCGACACCGACCCATGTTTTTCCTGCCGACCGTTTGCTGCATGCGAACGAGGCAAAACTTACCGCCGGGCTTTCGCCGACCTCTGCCCTCAGTGCCTATCTGGACTGGGCGGTGCATCTTGCCAATTCTCCGGGCAAGCAAGGAGAGCTGTTCGAAAAAGCTTTCCGCAAGAGTGTCGGGTTCAGCCACTACATTGCCGGCTTGCTCACCGGCGAGAACCAGGCGCCTTGTATCGAACCGCTCCCGCAAGATCACCGTTTCCGGGGCGAGGAGTGGCGCAAGCCCCCATTTTCGATTTACTACCAGGCTTTCCTGCTGTTGCAGCAGTGGTGGCATAACGCAGTCGCCGGCGTTGAAGGTGTTTCCGACCATCATCAGGATGTCGTTTCTTTTTCAGCGCGCCAGGCACTGGATGTTTTTTCCCCTTCGAACTATCTGCTCACCAATCCCGAAGTACTGAAAGCGACTTTCAGTTCCGGAGGCATGAACCTGGTACGGGGAGTCCAGAACCTGTTTGAAGACTGGGAACGTGCCGTGCTCGGAATGCCGCCAGTCGGTACCGAGAGGTTCCGCGTTGGCAAGGAAGTCGCGGTCACGCCCGGCAAGGTCATTTACCGTAACCGCCTCATCGAACTGATCCAGTACGCCCCGACGACGCAAAGCGTTTATCCCGAGCCGATCCTGATCGTACCGGCCTGGATCATGAAAAATTACATTCTCGACCTTTCGCCTGGAAATTCAATGGTGAAGTTCCTTGTCGATCAGGGTCACACGGTATTCATGATCTCCTGGAAAAACCCGACCGAGGAAGATCGTAATCTCGGCATGGACGACTACCTGGAGCTGGGCGTAATGAGTGCCCTGCAAGCGATTCGCTCGATTGTTCCGGATCAGAAGGTGCATACCGTCGGCTATTGCATCGGCGGCACGTTGCTGTCAATCGCGGCATCGGCACTGGGTCGCGACAGCCCGGACTGGCTCGCATCGGTAACCCTGTTTGCCGCGCAGACCGATTTCACCGAAGCCGGTGAGTTGATGCTGTTCATCGACCAAAGCCAGGTCTCGTACCTCGAGGACCTGATGTGGGACAAGGGCTATCTCGACACCAAACAAATGGCCGGCGCCTTCCAGCTGTTGCGTTCCAACGACCTGATCTGGTCACGCATCGTTCACGACTATCTGATGGGTGAACGTACGCCGATGATCGATCTGATGGCATGGAACGCGGATGCAACACGAATGCCTTACCGGATGCACTCGGAATATTTGAGAGAACTGTTTCTGAAAAACAAACTCGCCGAAGGACATTACCGTGTCAACGACAAGGCGGTGGCACTGACCGATATCCGGGTACCGATTTTCTGTGTTGGCGCCGAATCCGATCATGTCGCACCCTGGAAGTCCGTCTTCAAGATCAACCTTCTTACCGACACCGAAGTCACTTTTTTGCTGACCAGCGGCGGACACAACGCCGGCATCATCAGCGAGCCGGGGCACGCCGGACGTCATTTCAGGGTTGCCGAAAAACATGAGGGAGAGCCCTACGTTGGCGCCCGGCAATGGTTTGATGTTACGCCGGTAGTGGATGGTTCGTGGTGGTTGAGGTGGCAGTCGTGGCTGGCCGATCACTCCGGCGAAAGGGGGCATGCCCCCGGGATGGGCAATGCCACCGGCGGCTACCCGCCGCTGTGCGATGCGCCCGGTACTTACGTACTGGAAAAATAGCGGCGCACCTCTCGAGCGGGGTAGTCTTTTTCTGCCCGCTCAGTCTCGCTCGGCGGCCAGTTCTTCGGTGACACTCGCAGCGCTGAGCAGGATTACTTCGATCTCTTCAATGATCTCTTCCTGACGCAACGCGTTGCATTGGCGCGCCAGATCTTCGGACTGGTCATCGATGTGCCGCACCGCGCCGTCCAGATGCCTGACGCGATCATGATTTTCCATCATCATCGAGGCGTAAAGAAGCGCGTGCAAGGCAGCGAACAGGTATTGATCGCTCAATTCGAGCAAAAATGCTGCGGGTGCGACATTGAGAACCGGTGGCTCCGTGAATTTCGCCGGCACATCACCGAGGTCCCGGAAAGGCGGCAGTAATGTCCTGCTCGAGAGGCCGTCCCCGCTGCCATGGTACAGACAGGAAACTTCCAGGCGACCGTGCTCGCGCTGAAGTGAAATGATCTGCTCCACCAACTGGTTGAGCACGGATGCGACCTCCTCCGACGTGCCGGCACCGTTAATCCGGGAAACTACGCGTAGATCGTGCTCGAGCAAGGTATGCAGCTTGGCGCCTACCGCGATGATGAGCGGCGGATCCGATGATGCTTGCTCGACAGACTCGTCTATTGCATTGAGCAAGGTGCGGTTGAAGTCGCCACACAAACCTCGCTCCGAACCGATCAGGATCAGCAGCCGCGTTGTTGGCTTGACCGCCTCGCTGTCACCCGGATAGAAGCTCAGGAAATCCGCCGCCACGGCTTCGATCGTCTGCACCACTGCCTGTTGGGCGTCGAGGTACGGAGCAAGTTTGCGCGTTTCCATGTAAGCAAGCGTTTTCATGGAGTTCATGATTTCACGGATCTCGGTCAGGCTTCGACGATGCCGCTCGAGGTTCTGCCGGCGGCTCATGTCGCCGAGTCCCGCGGTTCGGTGTTGCCCAGAGCGTCTGTCGCCATCTCGCTCCATTCATCGCGCGGACTATCCAGATTCAGACTGCTGTCCCGGATCGCTTCGTCGAGTGTCTCGAGTGCGCTATGAATCGTGTCAGGATCCCGATCATCGAGCAAGCCGTCGTTGAAGGCCACCAGCCATGCCATCTGATAGATGGCCGGCAGTGGCGTCAGCCGGTCCTGTTTCAGAATTTCCCGCAACAGACGGCCGCGTCGAATGGTCTTTTCCATCGACGCTTCGAGCCGGGCACCGAAGCGGGTAAACACCTCCAGTTCCAGAAACTGCAGGTAATCGAGCTTCATCCGGCCGGCTTCTTCCTTGATTCTGGGATGCTGCGCCTGCCCTCCGATACGCGACACGGATCGTGCAATGTCAATGGCGGGCCGAAATCCGCTGGAAAACAGACTCTGCTCCAGATACACCTGCCCGTCGGTAATCGAAATCAGGTTGGTCGGTATGTAGGCGGCAATTTCACCCAGCTTGGTTTCGACGATGGGCAGCGCCGTCATACTACCTCCGCCATGCGTGGCGTTCAGACAGGTCGCACGTTCGAGCAAGCGGGCATGTACTGAGAAAATGTCACCAGGATAGGCTTCCCGTCCCGGCGGACGGCGCAGCAGCAACGACAGCTCGCGATAGGTCCTGGCGTGCGTAGACAAATCGTCATAGACAACGAGTACGTCGCGCCCCTGTTGCATCCAGAATTCTGCAATCGCACAACCCGCGAATGGCGCCAGATGCTGCAATCCGGGAAGGCTGCTCGCTTCGGCAACGACAATTGTCGTGTACCCCAGCGCTCCATACTCGCGCAGTGTTTCAATCGTATCGATGACGGTAGAGCGTTTCTGGCCAATCAGAACGTAAACGCAGTTGACATTGTGATCGCGTTGATTGATCACCGTATCGAGCGCGATGGAACTGCGTCCCAGTCCTTCATCGCCTATGACCAACTGACGCTGCCCTTTGCCGATGGGGATCATGGTGTCGATGATCTTGATGCCCGTGTATAACGGGTTACGCACAAACTCTCGTGCCACGATCGGTGGGGAGGAACTTTCCATTGCCTGCCAGCGCGTCTGCTCCGGCGGCGCGTCGCCGTCCAGCGGCGTGCCCAATGGATCGATCACGCGCCCGAGCAACGCGTCCCCTGCCGGCACGGACAATGTTCCCGTGGTACGTTCAACAGTGGTGCCCGCAGTCAGTTCGTTGGTATCGTGCAGCAGCACGGCACCGATCAGCCCCTCGGTCAGGTCAAAGACCATCGCGCGGCTGCCATCGGCGAATTCGAGTATTTCGTCCATACGCGCCGAAGGGAGTCCGGACACCCAGGCGATTCCGTCACCGACCGAAACCACCCGGCCCTGCTCGTGCATACGCAGCCCGGGCTGATAATGGGCTACCCAGTCGGCCTGCCGCTTCAGCAAGCGCCCGGTGCTATTCACTGGCAGGTTCCTCATTTACCAGTTGAACAAGCCCCTTGAGCTCGTCGCTCAAATTGAATCCCAGCACCCACGCGCCAATGGTGATGCGCACACCGGCGAGCAACCGCGGATCTTCTTCAAACCGCACCGGCCGTTTTTCGCCCATCAGGTTCGACAAGGCCTGTACCAGCGCCTTGCGATCATCGTCGGCAAGTGTGAAAGCGCTCACAACAAGGGTATCTTCAGATGCGGCACCATGATTCTGTTGAATTTCGCGGGCGCGCTCAGTCGGCAATTTGGCAAGCTCGTCGATCAGAAAATGAACCAGGCGTGCCTCGGTCTCCTGCCCCGCCACTTTCTCCAGTAGCCGCGACGCGAATTCGGCGGCTTGCGTGATCGCCGTTTCTTCGACCTTGTGCAGTTCGTCACGCTGGCGTCGCTCCTCTGCAACGCGCAACTGTTCTTTCTTTTTTTCGAGCTCTGACTCCAGTTCTTCCAGTTTGCGCGCGCGTTCTCCCTCTATTTCGTGACTGAGCGTCTCGCGTGCTTTCTTGCGCTCCTCATCCCAGTCGGAAAGGCGGCCTTCATATTGTTTCTTTAGCGCCTCGGCGTCATTATGCGATGCTGCCGCCTCGGCCCGCGTCTTCTCGATTCCTTCACGGCGCCGGGCAATCACATCCATCACCGGTTTGTAGAGAAACCGTTTGAGGATCCACACCAGAACCAGAAAGTTGATGATCTCCAGTACGAAGGTAGACCAGCTAAGCTCCAAGGCGCGACGCTCCCTTTTTTATTGCGGTTGCCGTCATCCGCTACTTGAGGAGATATTCAAGCAACGGATTGCGGAACAACACGATCAGAACGATCACCAGCACGTAGATCGCCAGCGACTCGATCATCGCCAGGCCGATGAACAGCGTGCGCATGATGGATCTCTCCGCTTCCGGCTGCCGTGACAATGCATCCATGGCGTGGCTGATTGCCCACCCCATCGCAAATGCCGGCAATGACACGCCCAACGCGATACCGAAGACGGCCGCGACGGTCGACCACAGGGTGAATGTAGATAGATCAGGCATACGCTATTCCTTGCTTTCTTGCCGAAGTTGTTGAGATTGTATGCTGCCGGCAACATAAATCAGAGCCAGCATGCCAAAGATATATGCTTGCACCAGCGCCTCGACGATGTGCAGCATGAGAATCGGCACCGGGGCCAGAAATCCTGCGACCAGCAATATCAGCAAGGCCGCCATCTCCAGACTCATCATATTGCCGAAAAGGCGAACAGCGAGCGCGACCGTGCGCGTGACCTCACTGATCAGATGAAACGGCAGCAGTATCGGGCTGGGCGTCAGATAATGACGCAGGTAATTCCTGATTCCCTGGATGCGGATGCCGTACCAGTGCGTTGACAGAAAAACCAGAAAGGCAAGCCCGGCAGTTGCGGACAAATCGCGCGTTGGAGAATGTGCTCCGGGAATGAGACCGGTGAGATTTGCGATAACCAGGAAAATCCACAAACTGCCGATGAAAGGAAGAATCTGTTTGCTCTGCTCTGGCGCCACACCGGCAATTGCATCGTCAATTGCAGAAACGACGCCTTCCAGCGCGGTTTGCAGTGGTCCCGGTTCGAGCCGCAAACGTCGCGACACCAGCCATGAAAACAGGAACAAGACGAGCATGATCACCCACGTGGTGACCACTGTGTTGGTAATCGCGACCGGTCCGATTTCCAGCAGCGGCGCAATCTGCAGATCTCCGTTTTTCATCCCCTTATTCCGTTACTGGTTTCATGCCGTCACTGGCCTCATTCCCTGACGAACAGGTAGACGTTCAGTCCGCCCACGAACACGCCGACCAGAATCAGGCTGACAGTCCAACGGATCGAATATCCGGTAATCATGCTGTCCAGCCAGCGCCCGAGATAGGCACCGCCAATCACCGGAATCACGAACAACAGGCCGAGCGTGCCGATATAGATGGTCTGGCTGATCAGGGTCGG
>JASFUE010000024.1:0-17786 GCA_050050435.1 Burkholderiales bacterium
CATCGTCATCAACGCCAACACACTGACCATCGCGCACGCACTCATCCCATTGATCGAACGTGACTTCGGTCTTGCCGATGGCAAACGGCCGGGCAAAGCGTACTTCGAGAATATAGCCCTCGTTATACGGGCTGCCGAATTCGTCAGGCGGTGAGCCGAAACCGTATTCGCCTGCCGGAATCACCACCATTTCCGGGCAGCCTTCGCAATCGCTGAACACACTGCCAGGTTGTAGACCCGATTGGGCAAGGCAGGTCGTCGCGGCCGCGTACAGGCCGATTGCGATCAAGCCGGCGCGAATGATGTCCGGGCTGCGGATCATTCAAGCGAGCGGGCAACCCGGAAACCGAGATCGTTGTAACGCGCGCCAATGTAGCGGTAGCGGTCGCCGATGCGCATGTAACTGGGTGGATAGCTGAGCCAGGACGCGCCACGGTAAGCGCGCTCGGAACAACGGCCTGTCAGCCGCGCGCGGGCATCCGTGGGGGCATTGCGCCACAAGCGCACCTGGCAGTCCTCGGTCCATTCCCACACGTTGCCGAGCATGTCGTGTAACCCGAATGCATTGGGTTTGAACGATCCTACTGGCGCAGTGACGTCATAGCCGTCGTCACACGGCACCATGTCCATGCCGAATTCGAGTTTGCGTTCCGCCGTCTCGTCGTACAGATTGGCGTAGGAGCACACGTCTTCGCGCTTAATGCCAAAGAAACGAGCACGGCCCGCACCTGCCCTTCCCGCATATTCCCATTCCGACTCGGTTAACAGGCGGTAAGGCTTGCCGGTCTTGCCAGCCAGCCATTTGGTATAGCGATCTGCATCGGTCCACGAGACGTTGATGACCGGCCGCTTGCCCCGGCCCCAGCCTTCATCCTGGACTGCGACACATCCGCCTGCGCGCACGCAGGCCTCCCACTCGTCGAACGTGACTTCAAATTTGCCAACGGCGAACGGCTTGCTGATAGTCACCGGACGCATTTCGCCTTCGTCGTATGGCCGGCCCTGATCAACCGGTGGGGCGCCCATGCCATAGCTGCCGGGCGGGACGATGACCATCAGCGGGCAGTCGGGGCAATCCTGGAATTCGCTGCCGGGTTGCAGCTCGCTTTGCCCGCGCGCATCGGTAACAACAAATCCCGGTACCAGCAGGCAGGCCAATACGGACAGCAGCACTGTATGCAGACGTTTCATTTCGAGAATACTCCTGAGCGATTCTGTGAAGAGTATATCCAAGGCGGGGCCGTTTTTCTGCGGCGCAAGTTTGAACTGCCGTGATTGTGTTAGCTTTCAGACTTGTCGAACGGGAGGACGAGATAGTCATGAACGGAGCTGAAAGCCTGGTGCGCACGTTGATCGCATCCGGAATTGATACCTGTTTTGCCAATCCTGGTACGTCGGAAATGCATTTTGTTGCCGCGCTCGACAAGGTTGAAGGAATGCGCTGCGTACTCGGGCTGGCGGAAACGGTTGTGACCGGCTGCGCTGATGGCTATGCCCGTATGCTCGGGCGCCCGGCGGTGACGCTGATGCACTGCGGGCCCGGACTGGCCAACGGCACGTCCAACATCCACAACGCGCGGCGGGCCCGCTCGCCGATGGTGAACATCGTTGGCGATCATGCAACCTATCATCGTCCTTACGACTCCCCACTGACCTACGATACCGAAGGACTTGCCCGCACTGCATCGGACTGGGTGAGAACCAGCGCTTCATCGAAACGTGTCGGACCCGATGGCGCGGCAGCAGTGCAAGCGGCACGCAAGTCACCCGGACAGATTGCAACCCTGATCTTGCCCGCCGATACGGCGTGGAGCGATGGCGGGCAAATTGCCGAGCCCTTAGCGGTGCCGGCTGCACCGTTGGTTGCACCGGAGACGGTGCGCACCGTGGCGCGCGCCCTGCGCGACGGCGAGCAGGCGATGCTGGTGATGACCGGGCAGGCATTGTCGGAACAAGGCTTGTTGGCGGCGCAACGCGTTGCCCATGTGACCGGCGCACTGTTGCGATGCCCGACCCAGTTGCCGCGCATGGCACGCGGCCGCGGCCGCGTACCGGTGGACCGCATTCCCTATGTTGTCGACAAGGCGCTGAAACTGTTCTCCGGTGTGCGCCACATTGTCCTCGTTGGTGCCAAGCCGCCAACCGGTTTTTTTGCCTATCCGAACAAGCCTAGCTTGCTGGCCTCCCCGCAAGCGCAAACGCATGTACTGGCTCGCCCCGAGCAGGATCTCGTGGCGGCGCTGAACAGTCTCGCCGACGAACTTGGCGCTCCGGCCAGCGTGGCGGTCCCGCAGGCAGAGAACAAACCCGAATTGCTCAAGGGTAAATTCGAACCAGTCGCCTTTGCGACTACGCTCGGTGCACTGTTGCCGGAGAACTGCATTGTTGCCGAAGACGGCGTCACCTCGGGCCGCGCGCTGTTGGCGCCGACGTTCAATGCCGCGCCGCACGACTGGATCCAGATTACCGGCGGTGCTATTGGCCACGGTTTTCCGGCCGCCACCGGGGCCGCGATGGCATGCCCTGATCGCAAGGTGGTATGCCTTCAGGCCGATGGTGCCGGCATGTACACAGTACAGTCGCTGTGGACGCAGGCGCGTGAAAAGCTTGATGTTATCAACGTCGTATTTGCTAATCATGTCTACAAGATCCTGCACGGCGAACTGCTGGCTGTCGGTGCAGAGCCGGGGTTGGCCTCGAATGAATTGTTCGACTTGTCGCGGCCGAAACTGGACTGGGTCAGCATGGCCAACGGCATGGGGGTGGAAGCCACGCGGGTAGAAAACCTGGAAGGGTTTGCCGATGCCTTCAAGGCGGCGAATTCGCGCAAGGGACCGTTCCTGATTGAATTCCGTATCTAGTTTTCATACTGTATGCGGTGTTCATGTGGTGCATACTGGTACGGAATTTCAACGACCGGATTGTGAAAGCTGGCGCGAAATTGTGAGCTGGCTGTGCAGAGATTTGTGTGGCATCGAGCTTGCATCAGCAGGCTCGCAGGCCGGGTCGGTGACAATCCCTTTATTCGTCATGGTATCGATGCGGACGGGTAGCGGATGCTGGTCTGGCCTGCGCCCGTACCCAACTTTCCGTGAAGGTGTGTGCCGGCTAGAGTAGATAAAATCGGGTCCCGCATACTATCACCTCATCAGCGCTTACAAAGGCATTGCGCATTTTTGCTTCGCGCACTATTGCCTCACGGTCACTGGTGAGAATGTCGATTCCGGACAATCCCGGACCGCGTTCATCGCGAACCGGAACGAAACGCAGCGTGGCATTGTTCAGCACGACAACGGGGTGGCCTTGTTCCATTGCCACAGTGACGCCGGCGATGCGCGCCCACTTCCCGGCAAGTGCCGGCGGATCTTCACACTGCAACTCCACGCCGGCGATGTCGCGCACGCGTTGCGTGTGCACATGCTTCTCCCATCCGGTACCACCTGCCGGTTCCCAGCGCCGGTTGAAATCGGCTTCGATATCCCAGTCGATCTCGAAAAAAGCCGCCTCCAGGTCGCGTGGGTGCAACTGCATGATGCTGAAACCTTCGCGCTCGGTGCTTTCGAAAGCGACGCGAACGCCGAGTGCAGCGGCTCTCTGCCGGCAGGCATCCTGCGACTGCAGTGTTTCGGTCTGGCAGATGACCATGTAACCACCGTCACCGCCACGGCGATGCAGGTAGCGTCCGGCCGCGGTATCGTCTCTGGTTGGTGCCACCAGTTCGATGAAGTTGTGTCCCACCGGGAGCAAGGTGTTCTCCAGCCCCCACGTTGCCAGAGCGGGGTCGACGTGGCATGCCTCGATGCCGAATATCGCTGACAGGTCCGTGATGGCTGATGCCAGTTCTGATGCCACCAGTGCAACCTGGCGCAAGTGAATGGACATTTGGTACCCCGGAGGTATTTGGTCGTGACTACTTGTGCAGTTGGATAACGGCCGGAAAAAATTGCCGGCTTCTATCTTCCCGGTGAAACGCTGGCACAATCGTGATCCTGGTGCAAGTCAGGAGGGAAAGGCGCAGTGCTCGGTCCGCATCTCATCACGCCTGGATCTCGTTGAGTATTGATCTCGTTGAATCCTGATCCTGATTGAGCCATGCGAGAATGAATCGCAAGAATAAGAAAAGCCGTGCAACAATAATAAAGGGGGCAGGACAATGAAAATTGAACGCATCGACATACTTCACGCCGACGGTGCCTGGCGAAACTTCGACTTCGTCAAGGTCACTACCGAAAACGGCCTGGTCGGCTGGAGCGAATACAACGAAAGTTTTGGCGGGCGTGGCGTCACGGCACTGATCGAGGAATTCGCCGGCTTGCTCATTGGCAAGGACGCGCGCAGTTTCGAGGTGCATACGGCGTGGCTGTATGCGCGTACCCGAACCGCGCAAGGCGGCATTGCCCAGCAGGCGATTGCCGCGATCGAAAACGCGCTGATCGACGTCAAGGCGCGCGCACTGGAGATTCCCGTCTACGAATTGTTCGGCGGCCCGCAGCGCGACCGTATTCGCTTGTACTGGTCGCATTGCGGTACCTACCGGGTGTGGGGCGAGAAACTGGGCATTCCGACGGTACGCAGCTATGACGATATCGTTGAACTCGGTCGCGAAGTCGCCGAGAGCGGTTACAGTGCACTGAAGACCAACGTGTTGATGCTGGGCGATGGCGATCCGCGCGTGCGCAATGGCGGTTTCGGGCGCGGTGACGGCTATCCGGACCTGAATGCCGATCGCCACGTGCTCGAAGCATTGCGTGATGAGTTGGCGGCGTTTCGTGAAGGTGCCGGCAAGGACATGGACATCCTGGTCGACCTGAACTGGAACTTCAAGCCAGAAGGCTTCCTGAAGGTGGCGCAGGCCATGGAGCCGTATGACCTGATGTGGGTGGAGATCGATACGCGGGATGCAAAAGCGCTGGCGCACATCCGCAAACACACGACAATCCCGATTGCGTCCTGCGAATGCCTGTTCGGCCGTCGCGACTATCGGCCGTATTTTGAACAGGCGTCGGTCGATGTTCCCATCATCGACGTTCCGTGGAACGGTTTCAGCGAGTCACTTAAGATCGCGGCGATGGCCGATACCTATGAGCTGAATGTAGCGCCGCATAATTTTTACGGCCACCTTTCAACGATGATGAGCGCGCATCTGGCGGCGGTGGTGCCGAACCTGCGCATCATGGAAATCGACCCCGACATGGTGCCGTGGCAGGATGATCTGTTCACCGTGAAACCGGTCATCAAGGACGGCATGCTGGCACTGCCGGAGGGGCCGGGCTGGGGCACCGAAGTGAACGAGGACGCGGTCAAGGCCCATCCGCCCAAGGGCGACTGGTGAGCGCGATCACCGGCAGGCCTTGCGCGCGAACTGCTCGCGCGCAGGCAAGGGCTGGATCAGTGAACGGAAACGCCCGGGCAACATCGCAGACAGGAGAACAGCAATGAAAAAGGATATGCGCATCTACGTCATCGGCGCCGGTGCGATGGGCGGATTCTATGGCGGCTTGCTCAAGCGTGCCGGCTACGACGTTTCACTGATCGACGTGCGCGAGGATCATGTTGCTAAAATCAAGCGAGATGGTCTGAAGGTCGAAGGTGTGCGTGGCGAACACGTCATCAACATTCCCGCCTTTACCAGCCATGAGAAACTGGCGCCATGTGATCTGGCGATCATTTTTACTGATTCGAACTCCACCCGTGATGCGGCGGTGACCGCCAAGGCAGTGCTCAAGCCGGACGGTTTTGCCATGACCCTGCAAAACGGCATCGGTAACGTCGAGGCCCTGGAGGAGACGCTCGGGCGTGAGCGGGTGGTAGCCGGCGTGACGATGAACAGCGGCGCGCATCCCGAACCTGGCCGCTCGGTTTACACCAATGCCGATATGACCACCATCGGTGAGCTCGATGGCGGCAAAAGCGAACGCATTACCGCTGTTGCGCAAATGCTCAACGACGCCGGAATCGAAACGCAATTGGTCGATGACCCGATGTCATACGTTTATGGCAAGTTCGTACTCAACTGCGGTGTCAATGCCATCGCCGCTGTAAGCGGTCTGCGCAGCGGCGAGGTCTATCGCACCCCCGAGCTGCGGGAGCTGCAAGGCCACATGATGGAGGAGGTGATGGAAGTCGTCAGGGCCAAAGGATGGACGCTTTCCGAGTCCGACCCCCTTGGCAAAATTCTGCATCACTCCAAGCGACGCTTCAACAAGCCGTCGATGATGCAACATGTCGAGCAGGGGCGGCGCACCGAGATCGACGCGCTCAACGGCGCGCTGGTTCGCGAAGCGCGCGTATTGGGAATCGCGACGCCTTATAACGAAGCCGTCGTGGCCATCGTCAAGGGTGTAGAGAAAAGTCGGCGGCAGTTGCTGCATGAACCGCCGATAGACTATGCCAAATGGGAAGCCGAGGCGGCGAAAGAGCCCTGAGTGTCTGGCCTGTCAGTTTTGCCGGGCTCATTCCAAAGCCGCGGAACTGCCGTTACCATGTCAGTCGTTTTATTTCGTATCGGAGAAAAGCAATGATTCAAGTCATCGCCGTCATTACCGCCAAGCCCGGGCAGCGGGAAAAGATCCTGGAAGCCGCGCGCGAGAACCTTGCGCCGGTTCGGGCGGAAAAAGGGTGTATCGAATACGTACCTGTCGTGGACGCCGAATTCGGCAGCTTCCAGACGCCGCTGGGTCCGGACACCTTCATGGTGGTCGAAAAATGGGAAGATGCCGACGCGCTCAAGGCGCATGCCGTCGCCCCGCACATGGCCGCCTATGGCAAGAAAGTAAAAGACCTGATTGCCAGCCGGACGATACACGTACTGAGCTCGGCGGAATGACGCAACTGCCGCACTGAACGGCGCGCGTTCAACAAGTTTTTTCGTGCCAGTGGCTGTTTATTTCGCCTACGGTTCCAATCTCGACCGGCAAAACTGGGCGCAATTCTGTGCCCAACACGATGCCGACCCGGAGTGCATGAAGCCGCTCGGACCGGCAGCGCTCCCCGATTGCGAGCTGGTATTCAATTATCGCTCGGTGCTGCGCACCGGCGGTGCGCTGAACATTCGTCAACGCCGGGGGCATTACGTTCATGGGGCGCTGTTCGAAGTCAGCGAGCGCGGTTGGGAAGTCCTCGACCTCAAGGAAAGCGTTGCAATTGGTTGTTACCGGCGCATTTCGCACGCGGCCATTACCCGGGGCGGGCGCACTGTTCCGGTTACAACGTATCAGGTCACGCAGCAGCGGCAAGAAGGCTTCGTGCCACCGTCAGACGAATATGCGCAGATCGTTTCGCGGGGGCTGGACGCCTTTGGTTTGCCGTTGCACCAGTTTGAGGCTGCGGCAGGCAATCGTAGCGCCGCGCAGGAAGTCGAAGGGGTGTTCGTCTACGGCACGCTGATGCGTGGTGAATCGCGTCATGAAGCAATCCGCCAGCACCGTCCGTCGGAGCTGCATCAGGCACGTACGCCGGGCCGGTTGCACGCCACCACCGCCGACTATCCGATGCTCGACGTGCATGAACACAAGGAAGGCGATGTGGTGCGTGGCGAGTATGCCGGTTTTTCCGACATCGGGTCGGCGCTGGAAACACTGGACGAGATCGAGGAGTTCGCTGGTTATACCAGCGAGGGCAACGAATATCTGCGCACGCTCGTCGAAGTCGATACAGGTCACTCAACGAAGCGCCTGGCGTGGACCTACATTGCCGCCAACCGGTTAATCATCGGCGAACGCATTGAATCGGGGTGCTGGCGTACCCACCGCGGGATTTTCCCGGAAGAATATGTATCTGAATGACGCGGGACAGACGCAAGCCGATGGCACATATTCGAAAGACGCACAACCAGAATAAAGGAGGCAGGTCGTGGCCCCATTCACATTGACAGTAACGGCTCTTTATTCAGGCTCGCTGGCGCTCTGGTTCCTGGTGCTGAGCGCACGTGTGGTTGCGCGCCGACGCACCGGCATCTATCTGGGAGACGGTGGCGACGCAAGCATGCAGCGACTGGTTCGTGGCCATGCGAACTTTGCCGAATACGTGCCTCTTGCCCTGATTATGCTCGCTGTTCTCGAACTTGCCGGGACACCGCTCTACATTCTCCACGGCCTTGGCCTTGCCTTGCTGGCCGGGCGGCTGCTGCACGGCTATGCACTGTCGTTTACGCAGCGTTTCGGCTTTGGCCGTTTCTGGGGAACGGTGTTGACCTATGGCGTTTTGACCGTCGAGGCGATCATGTGCCTACGTCTCGCGGTGATGCCATAACGATCAAGTACCCTCGTTGAACGACTGAAGCCCGGTGCGCCGCGCCAACCCGTCGGTTGCACTCTGCAACGCCACGGGCAAATGGTTCAGGTAATCTGGTTGACGATGCCGCCCTCGACGCGCAGCGTCGCGCCGGTGGTCAATGCCGAGAGCGGACTGCAAAGATAAACTGCGGCCGGTGCCACTTCGTCGGCGTCGGCAAATCGCTTAAGTATCGAGCTGGGCCGGAATTTTTCGAAGAACTGCTTTTCCATCTCATCCATGGAAATACCGGCAGCGGCAGCGCGCTGCTGTCGCATCTCGTCAGAATTGTCCGTGTGCGTCGGACCCGGCAGCAGTGAATTGACCGTTACGCCAGTGCCTGCGAGATCAACGGCGAGGCCGCGCGAAATACTCAGTTGCGCGGTTTTGCTGAAACCGTAGTGGATCATTTCCGGCGGGATGTTCAGACCGGATTCGCTGGATACGAAAATAACCCGGCCCCAGCCGCGTTTCACCATCTTTGGCGTATAGAAACGGGTAAAGCGTACACCGCTCATGACATTGACTTGGAACAGGCGAACCCAGTCTTCGTCGGGTATTTCGAAAAACGGCTTGCGTTCGTAGATACCGAGATTATTGACAAGGATGTCGGTATCCGGGACTTTGGCAAACACGGTCTCCGCGCCCGCGCTGGTGCCACAATCGGCAGCGACGCCATCGGCGCTGGCGCCCGGGACCAGTTTGCCGATTCTCGCCAGGGCGTCATCAACGCGTGCCTGGGTGCGTCCGGTCAGGGTGACGTGAGCGCCTTCGGCGGCCAATGCGCGGGCAATCGCGAAGCCAATACCGGATGTCGACCCGGTGATCAAGGCGCGGCGGTCGGTCAGTTGCATGTCCATTTCAATTTCTCCCTGCTGTTGTCGATGCTTGATTGGCGATCGTTGCCGGTAACCGGCTTTTGTCCGGGTCCCATGCTAGCGTAAAGTACCAACGCTCGTTGGCCAGGGTAGGTAAACTAGGCGGCTCAAATAATTTACAGACGGGCAGGGGGAGAAATGGCACGCATGAATGGCGGACAGGCGGTTGCTGCGGCATTGAAGGCCGAGGGTATCGAGCACGTTTTCGGCATCGTTGGCACCCACAACAGCCCGCTGTACGACGGCGCCTATCAGGACAAGGCGTTGAACATGATCACGGTCCGGCATGAGCAGGGTGCGGCGCTGATGGCCACCGGCTATGCGCGTGCTTCGGGCAAGGTTGCGGCCTGTTTCGTTGTGCCCGGTCCAGGGTTGACCAACGCGCTCACTGGCATGGGCATGGCCTATGCGGAATCGGCACCGATGCTGGTATTCGGTGGGCAGAATGCGCTGCCCCAGCTCGAGCGCGAAGGCGGGCATTTTCATGAGCTGAACGATTCGCTCAATGTTGCTGCCTCGGTGTGCGGCTACACGACCCGCGTCTCGACGCCGGCGGACGTGCCCGTTGTAGTGCGCGAGGCGATGCGTCTGATCCGCTGTCAGCGCCCGCGTCCGGCCTATATCGAAATGCCGCTCGACGTGCAGACTGGCGAGGCCGATGTGACGCTGCAAGCACAGGCTCAGGACGACCGGCCGGCGGGCAATCCCGATGCCATCGCGCGCGCTGCCGCCGCACTGCGCTCGGCGAAGCGGCCGTTCATTTTCGCCGGTGGTGGCGCAGACAGCCCTGCCGTGGCGCCGTTGCTGGCGCGGGTTGCCGAATTACTGGGTGCGCCTGTGATCACCAGTGTGTTCGGGCGCGGCGCGATCTCGGACCGGCATCCACTGGCGCTCGGTGACGGTTGGGGTCGCTTCAATTTTTACGACGAGTTGCTCGAACAAGCGGATCTCGCACTGGTGGTCGGCTCGCGTATCGACATTGTTTCGGACGTCAATGCCGGCGCGCGGTTTCCGCAACGCATGGTGCAAATCGACATTGATCCGCTGATCGTCGGGCAGCGACGTGCGGTTGAGGTCGGCGTAGTGGGTGATGCCTCTCTGGTGCTCGCTTCGCTGATCGACGCGCTGGGCGAGCAAGAGGAAATGCCGTGCTGGTTCGATACCGACGGTTTTCGCGAGGCAAAACGTGCCAGGCTGGTGGAGCACGCTGTGCCGGTGCTGCCTCTGATTGACAGTTTGCGTGCCGCGGTGCCGGATGACACCATTTTTGTCGATGATCTGACCCTGGTCGGTTACTGGATGCCGCTGTGCATGGAAACCTATCTGCCGCGCACGCTGATTCATCCCGGAACCTATGGAACGCTCGGCTATTCGCTGCCAGCGGCCATCGGCGCGAAACTGGCATGTCCGGAGCAGACCGTGGTTTCAATTTCCGGCGATGGCGGTTTCATGTTCACCGCCCAGGAACTGGCGACGGCGCGCGCACTTAACCTCGATCTGATCGCGCTGGTGTTCAACGACAGCGCCTTTGGCGCCATACGGAAATATCAGGATCGCATGTTCGGTTCCCGCCATATCGGTTCTGAACTCGTCAATCCCGATTTCGTCAAATTCGGTGAGTCTTTCGGCGTGAACAGCGTACGCGTGCAGGCGACTGAAGCAGGTGACGCGGTGCGCCGGGCCCAGGAGGCAGGCGGGATCTGGCTGATCGAAGTGCCATTCTCACCGGGTGGTGCGGCCGAGATGGTGTCATGGATGCCGTAGTATCCGTAACTGCGCCTGGGTAAGAACGCGCGCTCGACAACGCCGTGACCGGCTTTACGCGCGCTTGAACGAAACTGATGGCTAACGAACAAATCCTTTTTACGGCCGCAGCCGCTTTCGAGGCGGCCTGCAAGGTAGACTTGTTGCCGCACGGACATCGTTCCGGGCGTTTGCATGGACACAGCTATCTTGCTGATGTGCGCTGCGCATTGCCTGAGGGATGGGCGAGCTTTCCCGGTGGTGAAGTCGAGGAACTGCAATCGCGCTTGATGCAGGTTATCGCACCGCTTGACTACAACGAGTTGAACCGGGAGATTACGCAGCCGACTGACGAGAATATCGCACGCTGGGTGCGCTCGCGTCTCGATGTACCCGGCATCGACAACGTTGGCATCCAGAGCACGCAGCACGAAGGCGTTGATCTGGATCAGAACGAGCATGCGCATATCTGGCGCCGCTACACTTTCGAATCGGCGCACCGGTTGCCGAATGTCCATCCGGGGCACAAGTGCGGAAGAATGCACGGCCATGGCTTTGAAGTCATCGTGCACGCAGACATGGACCTGGGCGAGCGCGAGATCGGTGTTGACTATGATCGTATCGATGCGCTGTGGGCGCCGCTGCACGAACAGCTCGATCATGCCTGCCTGAATGACTTGCCCGGCCTGGAAAATCCCACCAGCGAACTGGTGTCGAGCTGGATATGGCAGCGCCTGAAGCCGCAATTGCCCGAACTGTCCTGGATCACGGTTTACGAAACGGCGAGCAGCGGCGCCCATTTTGACGGAGAGCATTATCGGATCTGGAAGGAGCTTAGCCTGGACAGTGCCGTTCAGTTGCAGTGCGCACCGTCCGGGGACAGGCGCCGGCGCCTGCACGGGCACACATTTGTGTTGCGTCTGCATTTGCATGCGCCGCTGGATCAGTTGATGGGCTGGACCATCGATTATGGCGATGTGAAGGAGTTGTTTGCGCCGGTGTTCGAACGCCTTGACCACCATCCGTTGAATGAACTCGAAGGCGTTGCTGACAATGACGTGCTCAGTCTGGCACGCTGGATACGCGATGAGGCTGTCGGCCAGCTTCCCCAGCTCGATCGCATCGATCTTTACCAGACGCGCGGTTGCGGACTGATACTGTCATGGGGCGAGCACGGACCGGCGCTGCCGCTTTGACGTCGTTCGCAACTGAATCGAATGCTTGTTTGAGGTGACAACGCACACGAGGCAATGACATACAGCGTCAAGGAAATCTACTACACGTTGCAGGGTGAAGGCGCGCAAACCGGGCGCGCCGCGGTATTCTGCCGATTTACCGGCTGCAATTTGTGGAGCGGCAGGGAGGAGCATCGTGCGCAGGCGGTGTGTACTTTCTGCGATACGGATTTCGTCGGCACCGACGGGCCGGGCGGTGGCAAGTTCGCCACGCCACGCGAACTGGCCGAAGCGGTAGCCGCTTACTGGCCGGCGGACTCGGGCGATACCAGTTCGCATCAATCGAAGCTGGTGGTGTGCACTGGCGGTGAGCCCCTGCTGCAACTCGATGAGGCCCTGATCGAGGCTTTTCACGCTTGCCGCTTCGAGGTGGCTGTCGAAACCAACGGTACGCTTGCGCCGCCGCCCGGGCTCGACTGGATTTGCGTTAGCCCCAAGTCCGATGCGCCGCTGGTGCTCACCCGCGGCAACGAACTGAAACTGGTGTATCCGCAGAACAGGGCGATGCCGGAGCGGTTCGGCAATCTGGACTTCGATCACTACTTTCTGCAGCCGATGGACGGTCCGGATGCGGCACAAAACACGCGGCGTGCGATTGAATATTGCAAGCAACATCCGCGCTGGCGGCTGAGCTTGCAGACACACAAGCTGCTGGGCATCCCTTAGCAGCCTAATCGGTGACGGTGCGTACTGCCTGCAAGCAATGGCACAACCACATTCGCGGTCGAGTCTGGTATCGTTTCGCGATATAGTGTTCTGCCTTCTATCGACTTGATGCCGGGCCGTTGTCCGGTTATTCGTTCTCCATGAATCCGTCCGCCATGCAACCGTTCTTCACAAATCTGCCTGTCAGGCGTTCTTCCGTCAGACACATGCCGGCTATGCGACTGTTCATCATCTGGCTCCTGGCTTTGCTTATCGCGAGCATGGCCTCGCTTGCCTGGGCCGACGCCGGTGACGAGGAATTCGACAAGGGCTATGAGGCTTTCGCGTCCCGGGACTACGAGGCGGCGGTGCAATGGTGGAAGAAAGCGGCGGAGAAGGGGCATGCGCGTGCCCAGAACGGCCTGGGCGTGCTCTACCGCGACGGTGATCTGGGGGAACCACAACCCGAAACCGCTGCCTACTGGTTTCGCCGTTCGGCCGAAAATGGCTATGCCTACGCCATGTACAGTCTCGCGTTGCTTTATCGTGACGGGGCCGGTGTGCCGCGCGACGATATCGAGGCCTACAAATGGTTTGATCTGGCCTCGGCATTGAATTTCGATCCGAAAGCGGAATTTCAGCGCGATCTGCTCGCCCAGCGCATGAGTCCCGAGGCAGTCGAGGAAGCGCGCAGACGCGCGCAGGACTGGTTCAACGCATTCTTTTTTGGCAAGTCGTCAGTCTGACGCCTGCCCTGACACTGGCAGTTTTGAACGCTTGATAACCGGCGGCATCGTTGCGGCCGCAGGCGAGTGCTGCTTTCGACAGACGTGACACGAAGGAGTAAGCGGGATGGATCTGGGTATCAAGGGGCGCAATGCCATTGTCTGCGCATCGAGCAGGGGGCTGGGCAAGGGTTGCGCAATGGCGCTGGCTGAAGCCGGTGTGTCGCTTGTTCTGAATGGCCGCGACAAGGCGGTGCTCGAATCGACTGCGAACGAAATCAGCAAGGCAACCGGGGTGTCGGTTACGCCGGTCATCGCAGATATCAGCACGGCCGAAGGCCAGGCCGCGGTACTGGCGGCCTGCCCCGAGCCGGACATTCTGGTCAACAACAACGGTGGGCCGCCGCTGCGCGACTTTCGCGAAATCGGCCGTGACGACATGCTTGCCGGCGTGACCATGAACATGGTGACACCGATCGAGTTGATCCAGAAAGTGATCGATCACATGGTCGAACAGCGCTTCGGGCGCATCGTCAACATCACTTCGATCAGCGTGAAAATGCCGGTGGCAGGCCTGGATCTTTCCAGTGGTGCTAGGGCCGGGCTGACCGCCTTTCTTGCCGGCGTGGCGAGGACGGTTGCCGACCATAATGTGACCATCAATAACATCCTGCCGGGATTCTTCGATACCGACCGGCTGCGCGGAGGGGTTGCCGCCTGGGCGAAAAGCACCGGTGTATCCGAAGATGAAGCGGCGGCGCAACGCGCGGCACAGATACCGGCAAAACGCTTCGGAACGCCGGCCGAGTTCGGCAAAGCCTGTGCATTCCTGTGCAGCGAACACGCCGGCTACATCACCGGGCAAAGCATTCTGCTCGACGGCGGTCTGTACAACAGCGCGTTCTGACCAACTACTTGCGTGGATTGAAGCGGCGTGGCGGCGCAAGGCGCTGTATAGCGCGTGAGCGATCACAAGCAGGATGCGGACGAATGCCTGGCAGTTCAGATGCGTGATTGCTGGCGTGCCAGGATTTCGCCGGTGGTATCCTGCGAAATGTACTGACGGCGAAACAGTTCGAACGGCATGGTATCGGCAGCTTCGATTTCCCGCTGCCTGATGAGTGAATCCGCCGCCATCCGCGAAAAGCGTGCTGCCAGCAGGTCGGGAAGCGGGCATTCGAGCATTTCCTGCCGATACTGGCGCGAGCGCGCCATGGTGAAATCGAAGTAAGAGTCCTTGTGGCTGCCGCGCATTTCTCCCAGCATGCGCGCAGACAGCGTTGCCGACGGGTCGCGCAGCGCGGCAAGGGCGTCCTCCAGTGCCGCACGATAAGCGCGGGTGCCGTTGGCTTCGTCCAGTGCAGCTGCAATCCCCGAGCATTCGCGCACGATCTCGCCGCCCCAGTCGGCAAGCCGCGGGTGGTCGACGCCGCGGATCAGGCGCAGGTTCGGGTCGCGCCCGCGTTCGGCCACGCTGTGTTGATTGCGCGCATTGGCGACAACTTCCTCGCTGTTGTCATTCGGACTTTCCTTGAGCAGGCAGTACAACAGGAACACGTCGAGAAAACGCGCGGTACTGTCTGCGATACCGATGGGCGAGAACGGATCCAGGTCCATACAGCGTACCTCGACGTATTCGACACCACGTTCATTGAGCGCATGCAGCGGCCTCTCGCCGGGCTTGATGCGCCGCTTCGGTCGGATCGTGCCGTAGAACTCGTTCTCGATTTGCAGCAATGACGTGGACAGTTGACGGTAGTGATCACCTTCACGAACGCCGATGGCCGCGTAAGGCGGGTAAGGTTCGGTCAACGCGGTGAAGAGCGAGTGGGCATAGCTGTGCAGATTGTTGTAGCTGACCGCGATCGAGGACTGCGCGTCACTTTGGTAACCCAATGGTCCCATGCGCAACGATGTGGCAAACGGCAGGTAGTAAGTACCGTCGCGCAGTGTGCGCAGGCGATGCACGCGGCCTTCGACAAAGCAGCGGCATACCGCCGGAGAACTGCCGAACAGATAGAGTAGCACCCAGGCATGTCGTCTGAAATTGCGTATCAGTGCGAAATAGGCATGATCGCGGTAGTCCTTCAGACTGCCAACGTAGGCGTCGACTTCCTGCAACGCAGGCCATGTGTCATCGGGCAGCGAAAAGTTGTAATGAACACCCGAAATTGTCTGCATGCGCCTGCCATAGCGGTTCGCTAACCCTTGCCGGTAGACGCGTTTTGCAAGGCCGATATTGGAGGTGCCGTACTGCCCGATAGGAATTCGCTCATCGTCCGGAAGCGAACACGGCATGCTGCCGCACCAGAGCAATTCATCGCCAATGTTGCGGTAGACGACCTGATGGATCGTTGTCAGTTCTGCAAGACAGTCTGCAATGCTGTCCTTGGTATCGGTGATCAGTTCGAGTTGCGATTCGCTGAAGTCGGTTGTGATGTGCGGGTGGGTCAGCGGTGAACCAAGCCCGGCCGGATGCGGTGTTTCGGCGAGCGTGCCATCGTCCGTTACGCGAAGGCTTTCTTTCTCGATGCCGTGTCTGATGCCGCGGAGCATCGCGCTCGACAGTGCGTCTAGGCGTTTGTCTGGCATGGCATCTCTACCGGTTGAAATGGATGAAAGCCGGGCCGCTTCTCAGGCCGGCAGGTACTGTCCGCGTGCACAAGTGGGTTGGCAGTGTCGTTAACCGCTGTTGGCGGGGTTGGTCCGAAATACAATTGTGACCGGGCTGCCGGTTCGCACCGGGTCACCGACTGGATTGAGTTTCCCGGTGGACTGGTCGATCTGGAAGTTGACGATGGTATCGCTGTTCTGATTGCCTGCGCACAGCAGCGTGCCCGACGGGTCCAGTCCAAAGTAACGCGGAGTACTTCCCAGTGTCGACTGCCATCCCACGGTGGCGAGCAAACCGGAGCTGCGATCCACGAAATAGGTCACGATGCTGTTATGTCCCCGGTTAGAGCCATAAACGAAATTCCCTGAAGGGTGAACCCAGATCTCCGCCGTCGTATTGTTTCCGGTGTAGTCGCTGGGTAGCGTCGTCACGATTTGCAAAGGTGTCAACTGGCCGCGTGCACGGTCGAAACGATAGGTCGTTACCGTCGAGTCCAGTTCGTTAATCGCATACGCATAGGGCAATCTGGGATGAAAGTCGACATGGCGTGGACCGGCGCCTTCGCGCGTGTCCACGGAGGAATCTTTCTGGAGCGCCAGCTTGCCTTTGTCCGTGTCGAGGTGGAATACGAAAATTCGATCCAGGCCCTTGTCCGGGACAACGATGAAACGCCCATCGCGGTCGAACGGATTGTGATGCGGATGCGAGCTGGCCTGCTGCGTACGATGCGGTCCCGGTTTGCCGGACAATGCAACCAGGTCGGTTAACTCGCCAAGGCCGCCGTCCGGTTTGATCGGTAATACCGCGACGCTGCCCGAGGTGTAGTTGGATACGACCAGGAACTGGTTGGTTTGGTCGACAGCGACGTGAACCGGGTTGGTGCCGCCACAATTAACCTGGTTCAGTGCGCTGAGCGTCCCGTTTGCCGGGTTGATTGCATAGGCGGACACATAATCCATGTCGCCATGCACCGCGTAGAGAAATTTCTGCTCCCGGTCCAGGCATAGAAATGACGGGTTGACCACGCCTTCGACCAGTTGCACTGGCGTCCATTTCGCACCGGAGGCGCTGAACCGGTAAACCCCGATGCCCTTGCCGTGACCGCCGCGATTCTCCGAGGTATAGCAGCCGACGTAGGCGTACACAGGCGAACTGCCTTGTGCCGCTGCCAGTCCCGGCGCCAGGCTCGCAGTTGCCGCCGCAGCCAGCAGTCCGCCTCCATGAGCGAGGAAACCACGCCGTTGCGGGGAGGCTGGATCGGCCGTGCCCTCTGCCGTGCAGTCTTCGAATGTCTGGTCGTTTTCTCTGCGTGTCATAATGGGTGCCCGAACTCCCGGCGGCCAGGCACCCAATGGTACCCCCGCCCAATAACCACAATACGCCCTCCGCCCGTTAATTCAAGCCTGTGGGCACCGCGCGCAACGCTTTTTGTTTCGTTCCCTGACCCGGTATAGTGAAGCGGCTTTCACGTTAGCCGGCGTTGATGGCGGCGCGATGCGCGGATTCTTGTCGGGCTTGCCATGCAAACAGTCTGCCCGCCCCGCTTCACGTGCGCCATTCAAAAGTGTAATTGTAATTGTAGTGTTGTTTCGCGTGAGGCCGGCCGCAACCGCCGAGCATTCGTGTGAACACAGTGGAAACCTGCCGACAACCTGGGGAGACCAATTATGCGCTA
>JASFUE010000025.1:0-17729 GCA_050050435.1 Burkholderiales bacterium
TGGCGAAACACCCATGCGCTCCGAACCGTAGAAAGCAATCGGGCGTACATAGCATGATTCAAGGCCGTTTTCCCTGACCGCTGCCCGGCAGGCTTCGGTGATCTCCTCGCGCGCGTACGGAATCTTCATCATGTAGATGTGCGCCGAGCTGTAGAGCCGGTCCACGTGCTCCTTGAGCCGGAAGATGGCGGTGCCATCGGGGGTCTTGTAGGCTCTCAGACCCTCGAACACGGCCAGTCCATAATGTAGCGAATGCGTCAGCACATGGGTGGTTGCTTCCCGCCACGGCACCATCTTGCCGTCGTACCAAATGACGCCGTCCCGGTCAGCCATCGACATTACTGCTACCTCTCACTGAAGAAAAAGAGCGCAAGTTTAGCGCAAGTCGGTTGGGATGGCCTCATTCCGCCCGGCCGCCACGTGCGACACCAAATTTGCAGCGCATTATGATAACTGGCAGCGCGGTGGAATTGGTATGCTTGTTGCGTCGACAGGTGCGAGGTCGCCTAGGCTATGCTTGTAAACAAAAATCCTCCCGAATAATCGATGGGTGCCTCCAGATCCACCGTTAATCCGCCATCTCGCCAGACGCCCGCAGGGTTTCTGGGCCGGCTCGCCAGTTCTGCTATCGACATAAACGACGACGACGTCACACGCCTGCGCAAGACGCTATTGTTGCTGGCCAGCGGGCTGATGAACGTGGCGGTAGTGGTGTGGCTGCTGGTTTACTCGTGGATGGGGTTGAGACTGCCTACCTCGATCCCGTTCACCTTCCAGATCCTTTCTGCGCTCATCGTCTACATCTTTTTGCGCACCCAGAATTTCGAGTTCTTCCGGATTGCCCAGCTTGCGTTGTTTCTGTTCTTTCCGTTCGTCGCGCAATGGGCAATCGGCAGCTTCGTGAGCTCGTCAGGAGTTGCGCTGCTGGCATTGCTGGCGCCGATTGGTGCGATGGTCTGTTTCGGGCCAAAGGAATCGATTCCCTGGTTTTTCGCGTTTGTAGTGCTCACGGTACTGTCGGGCTTTTTTGATTATTACCTGGTAAGCGGTGATGACTATGGCATTCCATTGAAGACGATTGCCGTATTCTTCGTCATGAATTTCACCATGCTCTCGACCATGATCTGGCTGCTGCTGCGCTATTTTGTGCAGCAAAGGGACAAGTTTGCGGTCGAGCTGGCACGGCAGCACGCCTTGCTGGAAGAGGAACGGCGCAAATCGGATCAGCTGCTGAACAATGTGTTGCCCGAACACGTAGCTGTTCGCCTGAAACAGAGTTCGGGCACGATTGCCGATGGTTTTCCCGATGTGTCGGTGATGTTTGCTGATGTGGTGGGCTTTACGCGTTTGTCGGAGCGGCTTGCTCCAAAACAGGTGGTGACGTTCCTCGATCACGTCTTTTCCCGTTTCGACGATTTGGTCGATCAACACAAACTGGACAAGATCAAGACCATCGGTGACGCCTACATGGTCGCGGGCGGACTGGTAGGGGAGAGCAGCGATTATGTCGACCGAATCGCCAGCATGGCCCTGGACATGATCGAAATTTCCCGAACAGATCCGGGTTTGCGCGAATACGGCCTGCAACTTCATGTCGGCATCGCTACCGGGCCTGTCATTGCCGGTGTGATCGGATCGAAGCGCTTTGTCTATGACCTGTGGGGCGATACCGTCAATATTGCTTTCCGTCTGACCGGAGAAGCGAGCAACGGCACCATCGTTGTCGACAAGACGACCTACCGGCGCATTTTCCCGCGATACCAGTTCGACGATGAGCGCGAGATCAAGGTCAAGGGCAAGGACCCGATGACTGTTTACAGCCTGCGGGGCAGGCTCTGATCGCTCTGCGCACCACTCACAAAACGGACGCTTCAGGCATGGCGGCTGTCAAATACCCAGGACCACAGCTTGATCACTGAAGCAGCCTGATCGGCTACGTCGCTGCGTTCCAGCCGCGCGTAACGTTCGCCCTGCAGCCGCAGCGCGTGCTGGCGAATGCGAAACTGCCGATAGGCCTCGACGACCTCGTTTGCAAGATCCGCGGGAATGAGCTCCAGTTCGGCCGACAGGCCGAGCAGTGCAAGATTGCCAATGTTGCCGGTCAGTTGCGGATACTTCTGCGCATAGCCCAGAACGAGGTATTGAACAATGAACTCGACGTCGACTATCCCGCCGGCGTCGTGCTTGAGGTCGAATAAACCGCTCGTATTCGGGTGTCCGTCGCGCATTTTCTGGCGCATACCAACGACCTCGGTGCGCAATGGTTCGAGATCCCGGTGCCGGGACAGGACATCGATACGAATCTGTTCAAACTGTGCGCCGATCTGTGGATCTCCGCAGACCGCGCGAGCCCGGGTCAGCGCCTGGTGTTCCCAAATCCAGGCCTTGTTGAGCTGGTAACCACGGAAAGCTTCCACGCTGCTCACCAGCAATCCTGCGGAGCCGTTAGGGCGCAACCTCAGGTCGGTTTCATACAGCACACCGGCCGGCGTGGTGCTGGACAACCAGGTGTTGATGCGCTGGGCCAGACGCCCATAGATTTCCGGGGCGTCATCATCGTCGTCATCGTAGAGGAAGATGATGTCCAGATCCGATGCGTAGCCCAGTTCCTTGCCGCCGAGTTTGCCGTAACCAATGATGGCAAAACGCGGATTATCGCGATGACGTTGCCGCAGGCTGCGCCAGACAAATGTGAGCGTTTCACTGAGCAGCAGCGAAGCCAGGTCGGATAGGTCATCGGAAAGCGTTTCCAGATCGACGCCGCCGGCGAGGTCGAGCGCGAGCAGGCGGAAAGTCTGGGCATGTTTGAAATTTCGAAGCAGATCCATTTGCCGTTCGGCGTTGTCGCCACTGGCCTGCAGGTCATCATGCAGTTGTTTGCGAAGTGGTTCCCAATCCGGCAAGGCGTTGTCTTGTGGCGCAATGAGCTCGTCGAGCAAGGCGGGCTGGCGCGCGAGATAGTCGGCCGCCCAGCGGCTTGCCGAGGCAAGCCGCGCCACCGCATCCAGCGCGCGCGGATATTCGAGTAGCAGTGCCAGGTAGGATTCGCGCCGGCCGATGGATTCGATAATGGCGAGCATGCGGTCCAGGGTTTCATCAGGCTTTGTCCCGTTCGCGGCACTCTGGATGAGTGAAGGCATCAATCTTTCCAGGCGCGACTGGCCAGAAGCGGACATGCGCGTGAACCGGTTGCTGCTGCGATAGCGGGACAGACGCTCTAGCGTTGCCTGCGGGTCGACGAAACCGAGCGCCTGCAGTTGCGATGCGGCGTGCTCGTCAGAAACCGTGCGCAGCCAGATCTCGGCGCACGGTGTCGACGGTGCCTGCTGGCTTTCGGCGAAAATGGCGTTGAACTGCTTTTCCACGTCGTCGCGGTGGTGGTCGAGCGCGGCGGTGAAGTCAGAGGTGTTGTCAAAATCCATTGCGTTGGCAATGAGCAGTCGGTCTTGCGGCGAGTTCGGGAGTTTCTGGGTCTGCTTGTCATCGAGGTATTGCAAACGATGTTCGAGGTTGCGCAAGAAGAAGTAGGCTTCGCGTAATTCCTCGGCTGCGCCGGCGCTGAGCAGTGCGCGAGCTTCGAGCGCATCGAGCGCGCGCAGGGTCGAGCGCTCTCGCAGGTCCTGTTCCTTGCCGCCGCGTATGAGTTGGAATACCTGGATGACGAACTCGATTTCACGGATGCCGCCGGGGCCAAGCTTGATGTCGTCACCAGCCTCGCGACGGCGTACCTCGTTGCGAATCTGCGTATGCAGATCGCGCAAGCTCTCGAGAGCCGAAAAGTCCAGATGGCGGCGGTACACGAATGGCAGGGCAATCGCTTCGAGTTCGGCGCCGCGGTCGCCTGTCAGTGTCCGCGCCTTGACCCAGGCATATCGTTCCCATTCGCGCCCCTGGGTGTAGAAATATTCCTCGAGCATATCGAAATTCACGACCAGCGGGCCACTGTCGCCATAGGGACGCAGACGGGTGTCGACGCGGAAAACAAACCCGTCCTCGGTGTAACTGGAGATCATTCCGATGATCTTGCGCGCGAGACGGGTGAAGTAGTCGTGGTTTTCGATCTGGCGTTTGCCGTCAGTCCTGCCGTCTTCGGGATAGACAAAGATCAGATCGATATCCGAGGAGACGTTCAACTCGCCGCCTCCGAGTTTTCCCATTCCGACAATGTGCAGCTGTTGCAGTGCCCCGGCACTGTCTCGCGGCAAGCCGTAGGTATCGGCAAGCAGCGCCTGGTAGAAGGTCTGGGCCTTGCAAAGCGTTTCCTCGGCCAGCGTCGATATGGTGCCGAGTACTTCGCCAAGCGTGGCCAGACCACCGAGATCGCGAACGATCAAGCGCGCCATGACCGCCTGTCGCAGTCTGCGCATGGTGCGTTCCAGGTCCAATTCACTCTTGCCGGCCGCATCGAGAGCAGCGCGCACGTCGGCAGTGGAGAAAGGTGAAGCGATCTGTTGGTCATCGAGACTGCAGGCACCCGAGCTGATCAGTGCGCGCAGGTAACGCGACAGCCCGGCTGCGTGTTCAACAGGGTCTTTACGGAGCGAGGAATCTGGCATGCGCTGGGTTAGAATACGAGGTTAATCGGCCCGCTGACAGAATCACGGTTGGCAGGATTGATGCTGGCGCAGGTCGGGCTGATCTTTCGCGGCAAAAATGTGTCCTCTGTCCTGGTCTTGCACTCCCCGCGTTGGCCGGAAAAGCGCTGGCGCTGCGCGGCGTTGCTTGCCTGGCACCGGAAAAAATGCAAGTCAGGGGATTTTTTTCGATTTGTTTCAATCTTAACCGAAGCTCCTTGTACGCCGCGACAAATTACGGTCCCTCCACATAGTGGCTCTCAGATACAGTTTCAGACTTCTCAGACATGGCTCTTCCTGGGCCTTGCGTCTTGTATTCTGGCTTGCCCTGTTGTTTGGTCTCGCCTGGGCCGTTGCAGTCGTTACCCTGCGTTATTTCCTGCTGCCCAATATCGATGAATACCGCGAGCCGATCGTCAACTCGGTTTCAAAAGCGATTGGCCAGACGGTCGAAATGGCGCGTATCGAGGGCGGATGGCGCGATTTTCGTCCGGCGCTGAACTTCTACGGCGTCAGGGTCCACGAAGCTGGCGGGTTGCAGACCCTGGCGCTGGACCGCGTCGACACGGTGCTGTCGTGGGAAACGCTGATCGCCGGCAAGCTCGTTTTCAATCTCATCGAGTTTTCCGGATCGGACGTCGAGATTCGCCGCGATTCGTTAGGCACGCTTTGGGTGGCCGGCAAGGCGATCGAGCGAAAGCAGGCCGGGAAGCGTTCGCGCGCACTCAGTTGGCTGCTGGCACAGGAACAGATTGTGGTGGCTGGTTCGCAGGTGATCTGGGTCGACGAAATGCGTTCGGTGCCGGAGCTGATCGTAAGAGATGTAAAGCTGCGCATCGAGAATGATGGACAGCGCCACCGCTTCGGATTGACCGGCAAACCGCCTGCCGAGCTTGCGTCCGCGATCACAGTGAATGCGGATTTCTTCGGCGATGATCTTGCGGATTTTTCCGGCCAGGGCCGCCTTTTCGCCGAATTCGAATACGCCAATCTGGCCTATCTGCAGCAATGGATGACGTTGCCAGTGGAGCTGCATTCTGGCCTCGGGGTGCTGCGCGTATGGATGGACATCGAGAATCGCGAGATTCGGCGCATCATTGCCGAAGGCAATCTGGTCAACGTAGCGGGCCGGTTCGGCGCCAACGTGGAGCCGTTTTCGCTGTCCAGTGTGGCGGGTAGGGTGCAATGGGATGAGGATGCGTCGGCACGGACAGTGGCGATGTCGAACCTGACGCTGGAAACTGCCGACGGTACCCAGTTGGCCCCTGCGAGTGTTTCAATTACGACGCCGCGCCAGGCGGGCGGGCACAAGAAGTTGCGCATCCGCTCGCTCGATCTTGCGCCGATGGTCGCACTGAGTGCTTTCTTGCCGGTCAGCGACGAAATGCGCGAGAGGTTTGCTGGCTTGCGGCCTTCCGGCGTGATCGACCAGTTGCAGGCGAGTTGGTTGGCTGGCGATGAGGGTATCGATTCACTTGAGGTCGATGGGCGGTTCAGCCGGCTGGCGATCCAGCCCACCGGCAAGGTGCCCGGATTCAGCGGTATGAGCGGGGTCGTTTCGATTTCCGGAGGGCGAGGTTCGGTGGCGCTGGAAACCGACAACGCGATGCTCGATTATCCGCAGATATTTGCAGAGCCGATTCCGTTCGATTACCTCAATGCCGATGCGCGCTGGCAAGTGGCAGGCAAGCGCTTTGAGCTGAACGTGGACAATCTGTCATTTACCAACAACCATGGCGCTGGCAAGGCAAGGGGAACCTACGTTTATCCGGGCAAGGGGCTTGGCTCGGTTGACATCCGGGCGGTGCTGGTCAGGGCCGAAGCGCGTGACGTGTGGCGTTACTTCCCGCATGAAGTTGCCAATGCCCGGGACTGGCTCAAGCAAGGCCTTGTCGCGGGCGAGTCTGACGATGCGAGGTTGCACTTTGTCGGTTCTCTGGACAAATTCCCCTTCAGGAGCAAACGCGACGGCATATTCGAAATCACGGCTGCCGCCCACAATGCCACGGTGCGTATCGGTCCCGACTGGCCGCTGATCGAAGGAGTGAACGGCCAATTCCTGCTCAGTGGCGACCGAATCGATATCAAACCAACCAGCGGCACGATCATGGGGGCGGATGTCGGGCGCTCGCGGGTATCCGTTCTCGATCTCGGGCTGCCCGAAGTGCGGCTGACGGTCGATGGCAAGGCATCCGGTCAGGTCGAGCAGTATCTGTCCTTTGTCGAGCGTAGCCCGGTTGCCAGCTACACAAGAGGCGTTACCGCAGGTATGCGCGGCAGTGGTACCGGCACGTTGGGCATGAAGCTGGTACTGCCGTTTCACCATAAGCAGGATGTCAGCGTCGATGGTGCTCTCGATATCGCCGGGCCGCGATTCAGTGTCGCTGCACGTGTGCCGCAGCTCAATGATTACAGCGTGAAACTGGAGTTCGACAAGCGTGCAATCTGGCTGCGTAACGGCCGCGCCAACGTATTTGGTGGTCCGATGAGCTTTGCCTCGGATAACAAACAGGCTGACGCGCGTTCAATCCTGCTTGGCGGATCGGCAGATGTCCGTCAGGTGGCGACATATCTCGGTAGTCATGCGCGGGGCAGGGTGGATGGGCGCACCCCCTGGCGAGGCCGCCTCGACTACGACAAGGCGGGCATGCATTTGCGTATCGACGCAACGCTCGCGGGCGTTGCATCGCGGCTGCCTGCGCCGCTGGACAAGCTGCGCGCAAACGCGATGCCAGTGAACCTGGATCTGTGGAACAGAGGGCGAAACGGCAGCGAATACGCCCTGGTCATTGAAAAGGTCGGCAGTGCCCGTCTGGTCACGGACGACGGCAGGATAGTGCGTGGCGAGATCGCATTCGGCGGCCAGGCGGTGTTGCCGCAGGAGAACACGGTCTTGGCCCGCGGCACGCTGAGTGCGCTCGACTATGACGGGTGGCGCGATTTCATGGCTGAGCCCGGGCCGGGTGAAGCGCCCAGGGGCACGAGTGTGATCGATTCACTGGACCTTGCGATTGGAACGCTGCGATTCGGCGCACGCACGTTCAGGGATGTGCGTATCAGCGGCAACAAGCTCGGCGAAGACTGGCAGTTGGCGCTGTCCGGTCCGCAGATGCAGGGTACCATGCTGGTTGCTGCAGACGCTGATGGCAATGAACGCATCAACGCCAGGTTTAACACCCTGGCGCTGGGGTCTGCCGAGCCATCGGTGAGCGTACCCGTCCCGCTCGAGCAACGACGCTCGGAACGTGTGCCGGCGGCGCTCAATGTCATCGTCGAGGCGCTGCAATTCGAGGACAAGGCTCTCGGCCGGCTTGAGCTTCTTGCCGAACCGGACAAGGAGGGTTGGCGCCTGGACCGTCTGGTGATTACGAACCCGGATGGCCGCATGGAGGTCAAGGGAAACTGGCGCATTGCCGGACGTTCTTACGCCGAGTATGTGGTCCGTTTTGAAGCTGCGGACATCGGCAAGTTTCTGGCCCGTCTTGGTTATAGCGAGACCGTCGTCGGCGGCACTGCCTCGTTGAGTGGTCCGGTCAGCTGGCTGGGCGGGCCATTTCATCCGGATTTGCCAACACTGAGTGGCAAGCTGAAACTGCAAGCCGCCAATGGCCGGTTTGCCCAGATCGATGCGGGTGCGGCGCAACTGATGGGCATACTGAGTTTGCAGGCGTTGCCGCGGCGTCTGTCGCTGAATTTCAAGGACGTGTTTTCGACCGGCTTCAGTTTTGACAGCATCGACGCCGACGTTACCATCAGCGATGGTGTAGCCCGAACCGACGATTTGCGCATGAACGGAGTCAGTGCCGAGGTCACGATGAAAGGAGCAGTCAACCTTGTGACGGAAACACAGGATCTTGAAGTGCACGTCAAACCGGAACTGTCCAGTGCCGCCGCAGTTGCCGGTGCCGCGGTGATTAATCCGCTGGTGGGCGTGGCGACGTTGCTGGTGCAGAAAGCGCTGGGCGACCCGGTTGAAGAGGCGGCCTCGCGTGACTATCGCGTCAGCGGAACCTGGGCAGATCCGCAGGTAGAACGCATAGAGCGCACGTCAGCGGCGGCAACCAAACCAAATGCGCCGGGTCGCTGAAGCGGGATCGGGCAAAGTGAAACATGAACGTCGCGGATCGTCGTGTCCGGTTTCGGCGGCTTGATGGCTGCAAACCCGGGGCGTGCCGCAGGATCGGGAGATACTGAGTGCCATTGATGCAAGAATCCACCATTACCGGAGAACAACTCCTGTCGCGTGCGAACGATACGCTGTTACTGCCAAACGGGCTCGATTCGACCCGTTTGTCTCATGTGTTCGGTCAGATAATGACCCATCAGGTGGACTACGCTGATCTGTACTTTCAATACAGCCGAAGTGAAGGCTGGAGTCTGGAAGACGGCATCGTAAAAATCGGAAGTTTCAACATCGAGCAGGGTGTCGGTGTTCGCGCTATCAGTGGCGAGAAGTCCGCTTTCGCCTACTCCGATGACATCAGCCTCAATGCGCTCGAAGCCGCGGCCAAGGCGACTCGTTCCATTGCCAGTCAGGGCGCGAGCGGCGAGGCCGGCCTGGTGCGATCCGGCCAGGCGCGGCCGCTTTACTCGGCGAACGACCCGATATCGAGCCTGAGCGATCCGCAGAAAGTGGCATTGCTCGAACGGCTCGAAAAACTTGCGCGCGGAATGGATCCGCGGGTCACCCAGGTCATGGCGAGCCTGGCGGGAGAGCATGACATTGTCCTGGTCGCGCGCGACGATGGAATGTATGCCGCAGACGTTCGTCCATTGGTCAGGTTGTCGATACAGGTCATTGTCGAACAGTCGGGCCGGCGCGAGCAGGGTTCGGCCGGTGGTGGCGGGCGCTTTGATTATGATTATTTCACCGATGAAATGCTGGAAACGTACGCGCGCAAGGCGGTTGAGCAGGCGGTGCTGAATCTGGATGCGGCGCCGGCCCCGGCCGGCACCATGACCGTTGTGCTGGGCCCCGGCTGGCCCGGGGTGCTGCTGCATGAAGCAATCGGTCACGGGCTCGAGGGCGATTTCAATCGCAAGGGCAGTTCGGCGTTTACCGGACGCATCGGTGAGCGCGTTGCCGCGCCGGGCGTTACCGTGGTTGACGATGGCACCATTGCCGGACGCCGCGGCTCGCTGACCGTGGACGACGAGGGCAACGCCACGCAGAACACGGTACTGATCGAGGATGGGGTTTTGAGGACCTACATGCAGGACACGCTCAATGCACGGTTGATGAAAGTCTCGCCGACTGGCAACGGCCGGCGCGAGTCCTACGCCCACATACCGATGCCGCGTATGACCAATACCTACATGCTCAACGGTACTCGCGAGCGAGAAGAAATCATCGAATCGGTGGACAAGGGGCTTTATGCGGTGAATTTCGGTGGCGGCCAGGTCGACATTGTCAGTGGCAAGTTCGTATTTTCCGCATCCGAGGCCTATCTGATCGAGAATGGCAGGATTACGCAACCGGTCAAGGGCGCAACCCTCATCGGCAACGGTCCGGATGTGCTCACCAGAGTGTCGATGATCGGCAACGACCTGTCGCTCGATCCGGGAGTTGGCACCTGCGGCAAGGAGGGGCAGAGCGTGCCGGTGGGGGTTGGCCAGCCGACGCTGAAGGTGGATGGCCTGACTGTCGGTGGGACCAATACCTAGGACCACCGGTACACAGGCAGATCATTACCCCGAGACGGGCGCCGCCGCTGGGCATCGGTGCTCGAACGTAAAACAGAAAAAGAGAAATCGATGATACTGATCCTCAGTCAAACCACCGACCCGAAATCCGAAGCCTACCGCCAGCTCATGGAACAGCTTGCGGGGCTGCCAAACATCAAGTCACGCGTACACCGGATACAGGGTGAAGAGCGCGCGGTCACCGAAATCTACCTGATTGGAGATACCAAGGCCCTGCAACTCGAGGACATGCAGGCATTGCCCTGTGTGGAGCAGGCTATTCGCGTGTCAGAAGAGTACCGGGTGCTCGGGCGCCACAAGAACGACAGCCGGGCGTCGCATTTTGATTACCAGGGTCTGCGATTCGGTCAGGATACGTTGCATGTGTTTGCCGGGCTGTGTGCCGTGGACACGCCCGAGCACGTCGAGCAGATGATGCGTGCCCTGCGGGACAATGGCCAGACCTGTACCCGCATGGGGGCGTACAAGCCGCGCACGAGCCCGTATTCGTTTCAGGGGCATGGCAAGTCCTGTCTGCCCTGGGTGTTCGAACTGGCCGGCAAATACGGGATCAAGGTGATTGCCATGGAAATCACCCACGAATCGCACCTGACTGAAATTCGTGAAGCGCTTGCGGCGACCGGAAATCCGACCGGTGTCATGCTGCAAATCGGTACGCGCAATACCCAGAATTTCGAATTGCTCAAGGCCGTCGGACGGCAGACGGACTTTCCGGTGCTTATCAAACGCGGTTTTGGTATTACGCTGGATGAATCCCTCAATGCCGCGGAGTATCTGGCCAGTGAAGGCAACAGCAAAGTCATATTCGCATTGCGCGGGATGAAGACCAATCTCGGTGATCCGCACCGAAATTTCGTGGATTTTGCCCATGTGCCGGTGGTCAAGCGGCTCACACGCATGCCGGTGTGCGTGGATCCGAGCCACTCGGTAGGCACGCGCAGTGCTTCTCCAGACGGAATCATGGATCTGGCTCATGTTACCGCGCAGGCGATTATTGCCGGCGCCAACATGGTGTTGGTGGATTTCCATCCGGATCCGCCCAAAGCGCTGGTCGATGGTGCGCAGGCACTGCGTCTTGAAGAACTGCCTTATTTTCTCGAAGACATTGGCATTTCCCGTGAGGCGTACCTGGCGCGCGCCGAGGCCTGCAGGAAGTTTACCGAAAGCCAATAGGGGGCGATGCTTTACCGTGTTCGCCGGCTCACGCATAATTCTTCCACGGACGGTAACGGGCCAGTTCCCGGGAGTCCGGCACCCGCTCCGGGACATTTTTCACAGCATAGTCAGGCCATGATCGAAGAAGATACCCGAACCGCGAAGAACGCATTGTTAGAGACGCTTCAGCATGTTGGCGAGGCGGAGACGATAGTGCAGCAAATATTCGAGATGATCGGGCACTCGAAATTCTTCTCCGATTTCACGCGCGAGGACGTCGAGCAGCTGGCTGCCTACATGCAGGTCTATCGCGCAAACTCTGGCGAGATGATCATCCGCGAGGGCGAAGTCGACGATTATCTGGTTCTGATCATCGAAGGCCGAGTGGAAATATCAAAGGCCGATTCCCAGGGTGAACTTCAAACGATCACGGTGGTGGGCCCCGGTGCCACACTCGGTGAGATGTCAATGATCGACGGGGAGCCGCGGTTCGCTACCTGTGTCGCACTGGAACCGACGACATTTGCCGTGTTGTCGCGCGACAGTATGGTGGGCATCATCATTCAGGAGCCGGCACTGGGGTCAAAAATCCTGATCAAGCTGGTTACCCTTCTTTCACAACGACTGCGCGCCACCAGCTCCAACCTGCTTCATTATCTGGAGCGCTGAAATAAGGTACGGGGGGCGAACGCCTCGCATGCGTGCCGCAATGGCATGGTTGGCATGCGTGTCTGTCGCGGCGACGCTGTCTTTCGCGGCCATCCCGGGCTTTGCTCGGATTACGGTTACTGACGACGTGCAAGAGCAGGTCAGTGTCGAGCGTCCGGCGCGCCGCATCATTGCAATTGCACCGAACCTTGCCGAACTGGCGTATGCCGCGGGAGCTGGAAAGTGGCTGGTAGCTGTGGTTCGCGGAGCGGACTATCCGCCTGAAGTGCTGTCACTGCCCAGTGTCGGTGATGCTGCAGGGCTGGATTTCGAGCGTATCCGGCGCCTTGAGCCCGACCTCATACTGGCTTGGGGAAGCGGTAACAAGCGTGCTGACCTCGATCGCCTGCGGGCAGTAGCAATCCCGACGCTGATTCTGGAACCGCACACGCTGGATGATGTCGCCCGCGACATGCGCGTCATCGGCCAGCTCGCGGGCACCGAAGCCATCGCCGGGCAGGCCGCTGCGCGCTTCGAGGCGCGCTTACAGCAGTTGCGCAAGCGCCATGCCGGTGCAGAGGTCCTGAATGTGGCGGTGGAAATCTGGCATCAGCCGGTTTTCACCGTCAGCGATGCCCATCCGCTCAGCGATGCCCTGCGTGTGTGTGGTGCACGCAATGCCATTGGCGACTTTCCGTTACTCGCGGGCCCGGTTCCACTGGAGGACGTGCTTGCAGCGAAGCCCGACGTGATCCTGTCTGTTAGCGGGATACAGGAAGCCGACATGCGCTCGCAATGGCGCCGCTACCAGTCTGTGTCAGGACAGCAGGCGGTGGCCCTGATTTCCATGCCGCCGGAATTGCTCACGCGCCCGGGCCCCCGCATGCTCGATGGTGTCGACCAGCTATGTGCACGTCTGGACAGTGTGCGCGAGGCGGTGTTGCAGCCGCGCTAGCGGCGCGTCCCGGCCTCTCAGGTCTTGACGCACTGCCCCATGTAGAGCATCTGGTTGCTTGGCGTGCCCGAAGGCGAGCCACCGGCCGGTTCCACCGTCATGCCCAGTCCCCAGGCGGCATCAAGGGCTGTGGCAAGTGACGCCGGAACATGCAGGGTTTGCAGCTTATGGGTCGTGATCAGTCCGAGTGATACCGGGGTCTGACTGTTTCCCGGCAGCAACCACAGTTCCCATGCCGTGTCCGGTGCCATCTCCGCGTGCCCGATCACGCGCAAGCGCATCAGTTTTGAATCGTCACCCGGTTCCCATGACACTGTCATCGCCGGAGCCTTCGTGTGCATGTCGTCCATGACGACCACCATCAGGGTTTTCTCGGCGACAGGCGGCGGCACTGCTGTACCCACGACAATTCCGAGAATCAGCACTGCCATACTGGCCAGTGCGGTTGCTGCGCGCCAGAAGGCCAGGTTGTTCCACCATCGTGGCTGCGACCGCAGCGCCTCATCGCCATGGATGCGTCGCTGAATGCCTCTCCACACGCGTCGTGGTGGCGTCACGCCGCTCATGGACGCCGACATTGGCGTCAACCGTGCCTCCCATTCGGCAACCAGGCCGCGTAACACCGGGCTGAGCTTGAGCTGTGCCTCGAAGCGCCTGCGCGCGCGTGCGGGCATGGTACCAAGCACATATTCGGCTGCGAGTCGATCGCGAATGATCGGATCCTTGTAGTTCATTTCGCTTCCTGACCGTCCAGACACTGTTTCAGGCGGTCCAGCCCTCTGCGTATCCAGGTCTTGACCGTTCCCAACGGTTTACCCAGTTGCCCGGCAAGCTCCCCATGGGAAAGACCGTGAAAAAAAGCCAGCGTGATACTGCGCTTCTGATCGGCACTGAGCTGGTCCATGCACTCCTTTAACTGACCTGCCTGCGCGGACTGCGCCGCCAACTGCTCGGGTCCGGGCGCCTCGTCGGGAATGTTGGCCAGAAAAGCCTCCACTTCGTCCGATGCCTGGACTTCACGGGGGCGGCGCAACCAATCGAGGGCGCGGTTGCGGACAATGGCTGTCATCCAGGTCATTGGCGCACTCTTGTCAGCGTCGTAGTTGCCCGCGTGGTGCCAGATTTTGACAAAACTTTCCTGCAAGACTTCCTCTGCCCAGTCCTTCCGTCTTGTTATACGCATGGCAACGGCGAACAGTTTCGCCGACGATGCCTGATACAGGGCGGAGAATGCCTGCTGGTCAGCAAGGGCACAGCGTGAAAGCATGACCGAGAGCTGCTCGTTGCTCGGTGCGCTCATGTGTCCCCTGTCCGGGTCTTTTTCCAGTACACGTCGCCATGACCGGTACTGCGGTTGAGAACCCGGCAGATCACGAAAAGCAAGTCAGAGAGCCGATTAAGATATCGCTGCGGCAGCGGCGACACCTGTTCTGTCTGGGTCAGCTTGACCAATTGCCGCTCGGCCCGGCGGCAGGTGGCGCGGGCGACATGGCCGAGCGCGGCGCAGCGGGCGCCACCAGGAAGAATGAACTCCTTGAGCGCCGGCAGATCGGCGTTGAAGCCATCCAGGTCCTTTTCGAGCTGGCTGACGTGTTGTTCGTCAATAGCCACATACCCGGGGATACTCAATTCGCCTCCGAGATCGAACAGCTCGTGCTGTACCCTGATCAAGACGCAGGCGACAGCCTCGGGAATGGATTCGGCGAGGACGACACCGATGCTGCTGTTCAGTTCGTCAACCGCGCCGATTGATTCGATGCGCGCACTGTCCTTGGGCACACGTGAACCGTCGCCCAGCCCGGTGGTGCCGGTATCACCCGTTCGTGTGTATATCTTCGAGAGCCGATTACCCATGAATTAATTGTCCCGGTGCGCAAGCATTCGCGTGCCGTCGCTTCCTCATAACAGTTCATTATATGCCCTTGTCGCAAGAGCCTCGGATGCGATTACTGCGTGTTTTCGGGCAGCGCGGTCGAGCGCGGGTCGTCGCCGAGGTCTTCGAGTTCGAGTTGCAGTCGCCGGTGCAGGGCATTGCGCCGGTTATTGGGATCATAGGCAGCCCAATCGGCAAACTCGGGCAGTTGCGCGTTATCGACCGCATCGAGCAGGCTGCCACTTTTTGCGTACAGTTCGCGCGAGCGTGCATCGAGTGCATCCAGGTAGCGTGCGGTGGCGTAAATCGAATCGCGGCCCGAAGGCGGACCGAAGCCCGGGACGACGCGGCGAACGGGCAGCTTGAGGAGTTGATTGAGCGCGCTCTGCCAGCCCTCGAAATCACAGTCACGTATCATCGGGACGTGACTGGCAGAAACCAGGCCACCGGCGAACAGGGTCCCGCTTTGCGGGTGAAAAACGGCAAGGTCTCCCGGTGTGGCGGCCCAACCGAAATACAGTAACTGGATGCGGGCACCGCCGGCGTTGACCGCTGTTGAGTCATCCACGGTTTGTCGTGGCAATACCAGCCGTGAGCCGTCCATTTCATGCCCCAGTAGCTCGTTGAGCTGGTCGAGGCAGTGCGCGCATCGTGCTTTCATCAAATCGACCGTCTCGCGATGGGCGATGAGGGTCACGCCGGTTTCATCGAACGCGGCAGCGCCGAAAACGAACTCACGAACGGCGTGGGTCACGACAACCAGTTTGACCGGCAGGTCGGTGACGCTGCGCACCGCTCTGATGATCTGTTGGCCGTGACGGTATGATACGCCGGTGTCGATTACAATCACGCCGGACGGGCCAACGATGAATCCGGCGTTGGCCACGCGGCCGCGATTTTGCGTTGAAACCGTGCCGGCATCGCCGGGGACGGCATAGACATTTGCGGCTATCCTGACGGGCGCCAGGTCGTGCCCCTGTGCCGCAGATGGCGCCAGGCCTGCGAGTACGGCAAGGACCAAAGTGCAGAGATGTGACTTCAATAGAGGCAAACCAGAGAATTTATTAATGGCAATTCCCGACATCGCCGGTATGCGTTTTGTAGAAATCGCTGTTCGATATCTGAATCTTACCCGCCTGAGTGCGCCCAGATTCGTGAACAAGTCCCTATGGGCATTGTTGGCACTGTTGTTGGCGCCGGCTGCGATTGTCAGCCCGGCTCGTGCAGCGAATGTGGCCCTTTCAATGGAAATGATTGCGCCCGGAAATTACGTTCATTATGGCGTACACGACGCGCGCTCGCCGGAGAATCTGGGCGACAACGCCAACATCGGTTTCATTATCGGGGATCGCTGCGTCCTTGTTGTGGACACCGGTGGATCGCAGCCGGTTGGGCAGGCCTTGCTCGAGGCGTTGCGCAAGATCACCGACAAGCCGGTCTGTTATGTTGTTCTCAGCCATGTGCATCCGGACCACATTTTCGGCGCAGCTGCATTGATTGGCGATAACCCTGTCGTTCTCGGTCACGAGAACCTGCCACGCCAGTTGGCGGCGCGGGGCAAGTTCTACCAGGAAGCGCTACAGCGCGATCTGGGCGATCTTGCCGGTGGTGCCGAGATCGTGATGCCCACACAGACCATTGTGACCGGCGATACGCTCACGGTCGATCTGGGCGCTCGCCTGGTCGATATCCATGCGTGGACACCGGCACACACGGATCATGATCTGACCGTGTATGATCGTTCGACCTCGACGTTGTGGCTGGCGGACTTGCTCTTTGTCGAGCACACGCCGGTTCTGGACTCCAATATCACGGGTTTTCTCGACGTGATGCAGACGCTGCGCGCCGACACGCAAGTCAGGCATTATGTACCGGGACATGGACGCAGCGATGCGCCCTGGCCAGCCGTGCTCGATCCCCAGCAACAATATTTCGAAGTCATTCTCAAGGAAACCCGGCTTGCTATTCGCAACAATGTGCGGCTGATGGATGCGGTGAGCGAAGTGGGCGTTTCGGAAGCGAAGAACTGGGCCAATTTCGAGACCTATCACCGGCGCAATGTCACCACCGCCTACACCGAACTCGAGTGGGAGTAACAGGCTATACTGAAATTACGAATCATGGAGTGAGGTCTGATGCAATTGCGTTACGTACTGTTGTGCATGCTTTCAGTGTTTGCAACGCTGGCAGCGGCGGCCAATCCGAATCCCGAGCCCGATGAATCGAAGATCCCCGAGTGGCAGGTTATCCGTAGCCTCTTGTTCGGTGACCGCGAAATCAATCCGGACGACAAGCAGGTGGTGCGGGTTTATCTGAATACGCGCGCCGATGACGCATCGACGGTGCCGGTGATGATCAACGGTCTGATCGACCAGAGCCAGACCGAATACATCAAGACCCTCTATCTGATTGTTGACCGCAATCCCATGCCCACCGCCGGCGTCTTCCGGTTTACGCCTGAAAGTGGGCGGGTGAAGCTCGAAACCCGCTTGCGTTTTGAGCAATACAGCTTTGTGCGAGCGGTTGCCGAACTCAATGACGGACGCCTGTATATGTCACAGCGCTGGGTCAAGGCGGCAGGCGGGTGCTCGGCACCAATGGGCAAGAACGGTATTCCCGCGGCATTGCTGGGCAAGATGCGGTTTCGCATGGATGACGCAGTCGAGTACGACAAACCGGCGCTGGTGCAAGTCCAGGTACGACATCCAAATGAATCAGCTCTGGCCTCGGACCTGGATCCCGATCATGTACCGCAGTTCATCCGCAGTGTGCAGGTGGACTATAACGACAAGCCGGTGATGACCGGGGAGGTCAATTTTTC
>JASFUE010000026.1:0-17727 GCA_050050435.1 Burkholderiales bacterium
TGGCACGCTTGGCGGGCGTGTTCTTAAAGCCGTATTCGGACGCAAGTGCACTCTGATAGTCGAACAGCAGGCGGTCTTCCCTGCGTCCGGCGAGATAGTGGAGGCGAATTCGCAACTTTGCCAGCGCGCGTTCGTTGCGACGCAGCTGGCGTGCTTCTACCTGAGTCAGGATGCGCTGTTGTGTCAGCTCGGTCCAGTTGGTTCCAAGCCCTGCAGCCCCCGAAATCCAGAGGATATTCTGCAGGTCGCGCAGGCCCCCCGGGCTTTCTTTCAGATTTGGTTCGAGATTCTGGGCGGTGTCATTGAAGCGAGCGTGACGTTGCTGCTGCTCGAGCAGCTTGCCTTCGACAAAGTCCTCGAGCTCGAGCGACGAGCGAATCGCCTTGCGAAAGCGCTCATAGGTGCGTTTGCTGCCGGCAATCAGCCGGGATTCGAGCAAGGTAGTCTGAACCGTAATGTCCTGGCCCGCTTCTTCCTGGCATTGACCGATCGTTCGTACGCTGTGGCCGATCTCGAGCCCGACGTCCCACAACACGCTGACCAGCCTTTCAATACGTTCATTGGTGGCATCGTCGGTGTCATCGGGCAGCAGTATCAATACATCGACGTCGGAATAGGGATATAGCAGGCCGCGGCCGTAACCACCAACGGCGATCAGGCAAGCTGTGCGTGCATGTCCTGTATCGGACCATATCGAACGCAACAATTCGTCGACTGCATCCGAGAGCTCCGTCAGTGTCTTGAACGGGTCGGAGTCCTTGCGGGATCTGGCCTGAATGCCCTCCCGCTTCTGGCGCAGGGTTTCACGCCAGACAGAAGCTTCGCTGGTCATTGCCAGCGTCTGCTTTCGCCGTGCGACGGCCATACGCTAACGAACGAATTCCGGCGGTGGTGGTGCGTCGGCTGACAGCGTCAGAACTTCGTAGCCGTCCTCGGTGACCAGGATTGTGTGCTCCCATTGTGCCGAGAGTTCATGGTCCTTGGTGACAACGGTCCAGCCGTCACCAAGTTGGCGGATGCCGGCCTTGCCCGCGTTGATCATCGGCTCGATGGTAAATGTCATGCCGGCATGCAACTCCATGCCCGCGCCTTTTTTTCCATAGTGCAGTACCTGAGGCTCTTCGTGAAACTTGCTGCCAATACCATGTCCGCAGAATTCGCGTACCACACTGTAACCATGTTCTTCGGCATACGTCTGGATGCTATGCCCGATGTCACCGAGATGAGCGCCCGGTTTGACCTCAAGAATGCCGCGCCACATGCATTCATAGGTGATAGTGCACAGACGTTGTGCACGAATGGACGGCTCGCCAACATAGAACATGCGGCTGGTGTCGCCGTGATAGCCGTCCTTGATGACCGTGATGTCGATATTGAGCACATCCCCGGATTTGAGTTTTTTCGGCCCGGGAACGCCATGACAGACGACATGATTGACCGAGGTGCAGATTGACTTTGGATATGGGTGATACCCCGGTGGTGCGTAATTCAGGGGCGCCGGAATCGTACCTTGCTCCTCGACCATGTAGGAGTGGCACAGTGCATCGAGTTTGTCGGTCGTGACCCCTGGCAACACATGCGGGGTAATGAAATCGAGCACCTCGGCGGCAAGCTTGCCGGCCACACGCATGCGGGCAATCTCTTCCGTTGTCTTGATGCTGACTGACAGATCGTGGATAGGGGAGCGCATGCTGCAAATCATAGCATTGCGCAGGGCGGATCAACGAAATCGGAGCGCGGCCGTTCCCGGCCCGGAATGGCCGCTTGAAGTCTGCGGGACTTCTGAAAAACCGCCACGAGCGCAAATGCACTCGTGGCGGACTATCTGGCTCCCCGAGCTGGGCTCGAACCAGCGACCCACTGATTAACAGTCAGTTGCTCTACCGACTGAGCTATCGGGGAATAAGAGGCGCGTATGATAGTGACTCGCCCCGTCGCGGTCAACCAAGCGTCAGCAGCGGAAAACGCACTCGGCGTATGGCTGGATGACCCGGCAAGGGCCGAGCACATCGAGAGCATGACCGGTCGTCATCCGGCCTGGCTGATTACACTTGCGATAGACCTGGCTACATGGTCGATGTTGCGCGAGTTGAGTGCGGCGACACAGATGCGCCCACTCTCGATTGCATACACGGAAAACTCTTCGCGTAGCCGGCGCACCTGCTCCCGGGTGAGGCCGGAGTAGGAGAACATTCCGCGCTGTTGTGTGACAAAAGAGAAATCAGACCCTGGCACGCGCTCGGCGATGCTGCTCACGAGCAGAGCGCGCATCTCGCGGATCCGGTCACGCATACCGGCCAGTTCGACCTCCCACAAAGCGCGCAATTGCGTGTCACCGAGGACAGTGGCAACGATTTGCCCGCCGTGCGTGGGCGGGTTGGAGTAATTGGTTCGCACCAGACGTTTGATCTGGCTGAGGATGCGCGCGGCCTCGTCCGCCTCTGCAGTCACGATCGACAGCCCGCCCACACGCTCGCCATACAGCGAAAAGGATTTGGAGAATGAATTGGCCACAAAAACCGGAGACATCGCTTCGGCAAACGCGCGTACGGCATAGGCGTCGGGCTCGATTCCATCACCGAACCCCTGATAGGCAATGTCAAGGAACGGGATCAGTCCGCCTTGTTGCACGATCGAGATGACCTCGGTCCACTGCGCATTGGTCAGGTCGACCCCGGTCGGATTGTGGCAGCAGGCATGCAGCAGAACGATCGCACCGGCTGGCAGCTTGCGCAGGCACGCCTTCATCGCATCGAAATCAACGCCGTGGGTTGCCGCATCATAGTAAGGGTAGGTATTGACCTTGAAACCGGCGTTTTCAAACAAGCCGCGATGATTCTCCCAACTGGGGTCGGAAATCCATACTTCGGCCCCGGGGCAGATGCGCCGCAGAAAATCGGCACCGACTTTCAAGCCGCCGGTACCGCCGACGGTCTGCAACGTCACTATCCGGTTCTCTGTGATCAGGGCGGAGTCGGCGCCGAACACGAGCTGGCGTACGGCCTGGTCATAGGTGGGTAATCCGTCGATTGGCAGATAGGCGCGCGGTTTGGCCGCCGTGGCCAGTTGCTGCTCGGCCTGCCTGACGCAATCCAGTAGCGGCACCTTGCCGTTGTCGTCGTAATACACGCCTACGCCGAGATTGACCTTGTCAGCATTGGTATCGGTGTTGAACAGTTCGGTCAGTCCGAGAATGGGGTCGCGGGGTGCCATTTCGACACCGGCTAGGGGAGAGGTACTCATATTGTGCTGTCGAGAAATTGTTCTGATGGCAAGGGTGCCTTGACTAAGAGAAACCGGCAAATCCGAACGCTCCGCGATCAGCCGGAGGAGCTGTTCAAACCAGTCCCAATTCGAATCAGTCCCAATGGCCCGGTTCAATAACAGCGCGGTGCAACGGTGCATTTTACCGTACCGCACGGCCTGGCCAGACCAAGGCATCGTGACGCGGCGATTCAGGGCAGCCTGGCGGAGCTCGTTTTGGTATCCTGTTACGTTGACTTGGCAATTCAGACAATCAGGTGTTCCCCGGATTCATGACGATGTTCGTGTTGGCGCGCAGGCGCGTCCGCGTGAGCCGCTAGTGCGGTGCCGCCCATGAGCAAGGCGTCGCAAAACGGTGTGCTTTCCTTCCCCGGCAGCCCGTTCCGGTTGCACCGGTTGTTCTCGCCTGAAGGTGACCAGCCCGAGGCGATTGCAAAGCTGGTGGAAGGCATCGGAGATGGCCTCCAATACCAGACCCTGCTCGGCGTTACCGGATCGGGCAAGACCTTCACCATGGCAAACGTGATCGCCCGTACCGGTCGCCCGGCCATCGTGATCGCGCCCAACAAGACGCTGGCCGCCCAACTCTACGCCGAATTCAAGGAATTCTTCCCCGAAAACGCGGTGGAGTACTTCGTCTCCTATTACGACTACTACCAGCCGGAAGCCTATGTCCCTTCGCGTGACCTGTTCATCGAAAAGGATTCGAGCATCAACGAGCATATTGAGCAGATGCGGCTCTCGGCAACCAAGTCGCTGCTCGAACGCGAAGATGCAGTTATCGTCGCGACCGTATCGTGCATCTACGGAATCGGTGATCCGGTCGATTACCACGGAATGATTCTGCACCTGCGTCTGAATGAGCGTATCGGGCAGCGAGGCATCATCACCAGACTTGCCGAAATGCAGTATCAGCGAAACGAGTTTGATTTTCGACGCGGAACTTTTCGGGTAAGAGGAGATGTCATCGATGTATTTCCAGCCGAAAACTCGGAACTGGGGGTGCGGGTTTCGCTGTTCGACGATGAAGTCGAAAGCCTGGCGGTTTTCGATCCGCTTACCGGCCAGATCATCAAGAAACTGCCGCGTTTCACGGTCTATCCGTCCAGCCACTACGTGACGCCGCGATCAACAGTGTTGCGGGCGATCGAGGCAATCAAGCAGGAACTGGTTGAACGTGTCGCGTATTTTCAGCGGGAAGGCAAACTGGTTGAAGCGCAACGCATCGAGCAGCGAACCCGGTTTGACGTCGAAATGCTCAATGAACTCGGGTTCTGCAAGGGCATCGAAAATTACTCGCGACACCTGTCCGGACGCAACGAAGGCGATCCGCCGCCAACACTGATCGACTATCTGCCGTCGAATGCGCTGATGTTTATCGACGAATCACACGTGACAATGCCCCAGATCGGCGGAATGTATCGTGGCGACCGGGCTCGCAAGGAGAATCTCGTCGAATATGGTTTTCGCTTGCCCTCGGCGGTGGACAACCGGCCGCTACGGCTTGATGAGTTCGAGGCAATGATGCCGCAAACGATTTTCGTATCGGCGACGCCGGCCGACTATGAACAGGCCCATCAGGCGCAGGTAGTCGAGCAGGTGGTGCGCCCGACCGGCCTGGTCGACCCGCAGATCGAGGTCCGCCCGGCATCGACCCAGGTCGATGATCTGCTCTCCGAAATCAACCTGCGCGTTGACCGCGGCGAACGGGTTCTGGTGACGACACTGACCAAACGCATGGCCGAAGATCTTACCGATTACCTGGCCGAGCATGGCGTGCGCGTGCGCTATCTTCATTCTGACATCGATACAGTGGAACGGGTCGAGATCATTCGTGATCTGCGTATTGGCCAGTTCGACACCCTGGTGGGCATCAACCTGTTGCGCGAGGGCCTCGACTTGCCTGAGGTATCTCTGGTAGCGATACTGGATGCCGACAAGGAAGGGTTCCTGCGCTCGGAGCGTTCGTTGATACAGACCATTGGACGCGCGGCACGGCATCTCAATGGCACCGCCATCATGTATGCGGACAATGTGACGCGTTCAATGCAAAAGGCGATCGATGAGACTGAGCGGCGGCGCCAAAAACAGATTGGCTATAACCGAACCCACGGCATCACTCCCAAGGGCGTGTCCAAGAAGGTCAAGGATCTGATCGACGGTGTGTACCAGCCCGACATGGAACGGGAAGCATTGAAAGCGGCGCAATCGCTCAGCAGCTACCGGGCCATGAGTGAAAAAGATCTGTCACGCGAATTCAAGCGGCTGGAGCGCGACATGCACGATGCGGCGCGCAACCTGGAGTTTGAAAAAGCCGCACAGTTGAGAGACCAACTCAAGCAACTGAGAAACCGCCTGTTCGGTGTGGTCGAAGAAGACCATGTCGACGATGGGCAGTCCGCTTCTGCGGAAAGACCAGGCGTGGCCGAGCGCAAGAAAAAGGCGGTATCGGTTGGCGGCCGCCATCGGGGTCGTTGAAGTGATGCAAGCCTGTTGCACACCAACTGGCTGGCGAGGTCGTTGTGCCCGAGCACACTGACGCGCCGGCAAACATTCGGGTGCTGTTCGTCTGCACCGGAAATATTTGCCGCTCGCCGAGCGCAGAAGGCGTGTTCCGGCATCTGGTGGAATCGGAAAACCTGGGTGATCTGGTTCTGATCGATTCGGCGGGTACGCATGGTTACCACGTTGGTGAGCAACCGGACCGGCGCAGTGTCCTGACGGCGGCGCGTCGTGGCTATGATCTGAGCCAGTTACGGGCCCGGCAGCTCTCCGGTACCGATTTCAGCGAGTTCGACTACCTGCTGGCAATGGATCGCGGCCACCAAATGATTCTCGAGAGCGATGCCCCGCGCGAACACCGGCACAAGATTGCCATGTTTCTCGATTTCAGTCGCAACTACACAGGCCAGGAAGTACCCGATCCGTATTACGGAGGCGGGCAGGGGTTTGAACGCGTTCTGGATCTGATCGAGGACGGTGCCGCCGGTTTGCTGGCGGAGATAAAAAAGAAGCTCGGCCAATAGCCGAGCTTCCCCTTGCTGCTGCCAGAGGCAAGTCCGGTTACGGGGTATCCGCCCTGTTCACGTCCGGCGACGCGCCGGTTTCGATCTGGATGAGCGGCTCGTCCGTAGCCGCCTGCTCTTCTTCGACGCGCGGACGGCGCGGACGGCGCACCGGCTCGGACTCTTCATCCAGCGCGACGGGAGCATCGGCCACGGCATCGGGCCTGGTTTCCACCAGTTCCATGTCCGCGGGCAGTTCGACTGGTTCCATTTTCCAGCCGCCCGCGGCTGGCGCTGATTCAGATGCATCTGCCTGTGTAACCAGTTTCTCGCTTGCTTCGGCATCGGCGGACCGCGGTTGTTCTTCTTCCGTCTTGGCACTGGCCGACTGTGAGGCGGTTTCCGTCATCCCGGCTTCAAGTGCCCCGGGTTCAGCGAAGTCGCTTGCGGGCATGACTGCTTCCTCGACCCGGGCGACAACCTCCTCCGGTTGCGACTCCACCGGCTCTGGCGTTTCGGGCGCCGTATTGGCGGTGGTGTCGGCACCTTCTCCAGCCATACTGCCACCACCAGTTCGTTCCGCTTGCGGTTCACTTTGTGGCAACGATTGGCCTGCTGCGAATTCGGTCGGCGCCGGTTGTTCCTCCGGTGCTGCCGGCGAGGACTGTTCCGTTGCCTGCGGTTGCGGCGATGAAGCGTCTGCCTCCGGTTCAACCACTTCCACCACGGTTTGCGCCGGAGCGCTTTCGCTTTGCGTCGAGGCTACGACGGTTTCATCGACCTTTTCTTCGGTCGGAACGGGAGGCGCTGCGGCAATGTCTGACTCGCTTACAGGCGACACTGCTTGTGCGGGAGCCTCTGTCACGTTCGCGGCGGGCTGATGATCGTTTTGTGCCGATGTTGCGCGCTCCTCTTGTCCCGACGTGGCTGCTGCGGCGTTTTGCGCCTCTTGGCGGCGTTCGCCACCTCTGCCGCGGCGGCGCCGACGGCGGCTCGATCGACCATCACCGCTTTTGTTCTCAGCGTTCTTGTTGTCACTGTCGGCGAGCGCTTCCGGTTTGCTGGCCGGTGGTCGTTGCTCGATTGCCGGGCTCTCGGACTGCTCGGCGCGCGCTTTCGCGTTTTGCCGCTCGCGCCGGGGCTTCTTGCCGTCTCCTGATTGCGGACGCTGCAGCGCGCCTTCGCGTTGTTCAGCGGTTTCCACAGCAGCCTTGCTTTCACCACCCGCCTTGGTTCGACGGCGTCTGCGCTCGCGGGGTTGCTGCCCGTCGCGTGTTCCGCGTGCGCGTCCGGAACGCTCCTCTTTGCCTTTGCGCGGACCACGTCTGGACTGGCTAGCGGGTTTGTTGCGTTTGTCGGCAGCTGATTCGCCGCTACCGAACAGCCAGGCCATGAATCTGGCGAGCAAAGTTTGTTGCGAACCGCCCGTTTTGCGCGTCTGGGTCGGCGCCGGTTGTGCCGGTGTGACGCCCTGAACGGCTGCTTGTATCTTGATTACTTCCGCCTTCTGTCCTGGCAACTGTATTTCTGCCTGATCGGCCGGGATCTCGGTAAGCGAATAACTCGGCGCAGTGACGTCGTTCTGATTCAACTCGTCGTGGCGCAAACGGGCAATGGTGTAGTTGGGTGTTTGCAAATGAATGTTCGGAATTAGCAGACAGTTGATCTTCATCCGCTGTTCAACAACATGAATTTCGTTGCGCTTTTCGTTGAGCAGGTAGGTTGCAACGTCCACCGGTACCTGGACGTGAATCGCGGCGGTATTCTCCTTCATCGCCTCTTCCTGCAGGATGCGCAGGATGTGCAGGGCGGTGGATTCCGTCGAGCGGATGTGACCGGTGCCACTGCAGCGTGGACAGGCAATGTGACTGGTCTCACCCAATGAGGTTTGCAGACGCTGGCGTGAGAGTTCGAGCAGACCAAAGCGCGAGATCTTGCCGGTCTGTACGCGGGCGCGATCGTATTTGAGCGAATCACGCAGGCGCAGCTCGACTTCGCGCTGGTTGCGACTGTTTTCCATATCGATGAAATCAATTACGACCAGTCCACCGAGGTCGCGCAGCCGCAATTGGCGGGCAATTTCGTCTGCGGCTTCCAGATTGGTCCGCAACGCTGTTTCCTCGATGTCACTGCCTTTGGTCGATCTGGCCGAGTTGACATCGATCGCCACCATGGCTTCGGTGTGGTCGATCACCACAGAGCCGCCTGAGGGAAGCGGGACCTGGCGTGAATATGCGGTTTCGATCTGGTGTTCGATCTGAAAGCGCGAGAATAGAGGCACGTCATCCTTGTAGAGCTTCACACGGTTGACGGTCTGCGGCATGACATGGCCCATGAACTGCTGGGCTTGTTCGAAAATGCTTTCAGTGTCGATCAGGATCTCACCGATGTCCTGATGAAAATAATCGCGGATCGCACGGATGACCAGGCTCGCGTCCTGGTAAATCAGAAAGGCACCGCTTTGCTGGTTGGCCGCCGTTTCAATGGCTCGCCACAACTGCAGCAGATAGGTCAGGTCCCATTGCAGTTCTTCGGCGGATCGTCCGATGCCGGCGGTGCGCGCGATTACGCTCATGCCCTGGGGAATATCGAGTTGGGCGATGGTTTCCCGCAGTTCGTTGCGCTCCTCGCCTTCAATACGCCGGGATACGCCACCGCCACGCGGGTTGTTCGGCATCAGGACCAGATAGCGCCCGGCCAGGCTGATAAATGTCGTCAGTGCCGCGCCCTTGGTGCCGCGCTCGTCCTTGTCAACCTGGACAATGACTTCCTTGCCTTCGGACAGCGCATCCTGGATGCGTGCCCGTGAGGGGTCGGATTCCGGTTTCTTGAAATAGGATCGGCTTACTTCCTTGAACGGAAGAAAACCATGCCGGTCGGCACCATAGTCTACGAATGCAGCTTCGAGACTGGGTTCGATTCGGGTGATAATGCCTTTGTAGATGTTGCTCTTACGTTGTTCCTTGCCGGTTGTTTCGATATCGAGGTCGAGGAGTTTTTGTCCGTCGACTATTGCAACCCGCAGTTCCTCTGCGTGAGTTGCATTGAAAAGCATGCGCTTCATTTTTTGTTCTCCCGCGCTCGCAGCGCCGGGGAGGACAAACCTCGAGCATGCCCGTTTTCAAAACGGGATGTGTCTGCCTTGTGCTAACAGTTCATAAACACGAATAGTTGAAAATGAATGGTGTCAGTCTAACGGTTTGTCGCCTGCGTCCTGCGAATCGATTTCCGTGCAGGACGTCTAAATCCACTGCGAATTTGAGAGCGCGTAAGTCAATTACTATCGCTACTTTTTCGGGTGAGCGAAGTTAACCCGATGACGAGCGGTCAGGGTTATGTCACCTGCCGGCCTGACTTGCCCGGGCATGATTTTGACAGCCGGGGATCTGGAAGCCGGGGCTCTCCTCATCTGGAGCCGCTTTCGTCCTGCGGAGTATAAGCAAAATGAATGGGTTAAGCAAAGGTTCGGTTTCCTGGATCGAGATCGACGAGGGTGCCGAAGGGCAGCGGATCGACAATTTCCTGGTACGGACCCTGAAAGGCGTTCCGCGCAGCCATGTGTATCGCATTTTGCGCAGTGGCGAGGTGCGGGTAAACAGCGGCCGGGTCAGTGCGACCTACCGGTTGGTGGCCGGTGACCGGGTGCGGATTCCACCGGTACGCCTGGCCACCCCGGGCCCCCGGCGCGCCGGGGCAGGGCCCCGGCTAGGCGACAAGGTGCTGTATGAGGACGACTGGCTGCTGGCAATCGACAAACCGGCCGGGGTGGCGGTCCATGGCGGCAGCGGTATATCCCTGGGCGTGATCGAGCAGCTCCGTGAACTGAGGCCAAACCAGCCGTATCTGGAACTGGTACACCGGCTCGATCGCGAGACATCAGGCGTGCTGTTACTGGCCAAGCGGCGTCGTGCATTGACCGAATTGCACGCACAGCTGCGCCATGGCGGCGTTGACAAGCGATATCAGGTCCTGGTGATGGGGCACTGGCAGAACCGGCACCAGAGCGTGCGCCTGCCGTTGCGCAAATTCGTTGCCGGGGGCGGCGAGCGCCGGGTGGTGGTCGACGAGCAGGGGGCTGCTGCCGTCACTGTATTCCACCTGCTCGGGCACTATGATGGCTTCAGTCTGCTGGAAGCTGAACTCAAGACCGGCCGCACGCATCAAATCCGGGTACATTTATCGCATCTGGGATTTCCGATTGCCGGAGACGACAAGTACGGCGACTTTGCCGCCAACAAGGCGCTGGAGAAGGCGGGATTGAAACGCATGTTTCTGCATGCGGCGTCGGTCACCCTGAAACACCCGGTCAGCGAACAGCGTTTGCGCATCGAGGCACCGCTGCCTGTTGCGCTGAAACGGTTTCTGGAATCAAGGAAAGGTAGCTTGCAATGATGAAACAGGCTGGGGTCTTTGTCTGACGGGACCGTAATGACAGGTAGGCAACAATTCGATCTCGTGGTGTTTGACTGGGACGGTACACTTGTCGACTCGACCGCGCATATCGCGGCGAGCATTCAGGCGGCTTGCCGCGACCTTGGGCTGGTTGTGCCGGGTAGTGCCGCGGCTCGCCATGTGATCGGTCTGGGATTGCAGGATGCTATCGAATACCTGGTGCCTGAACTCGAGTCGCAGCGCTACCAGGAACTGGCAGACCGTTACCGTTACCACTTTCTTGCCGGAGATGAGGCGGTCGAGCCGTTTCCGATGGTCGAAGAAGGTATTGCGATCCTCGAACAGGCGGGGTTCATGCTGGCAGTGGCCACGGGCAAAAGCCGGGTGGGGCTGGATCGCGCTTTGGGCAAGTTTGCGTTTGGCGCACGATTCACTGCCACTCGCTGCGGTGACGAAGGCTTCCCCAAACCACATCCGGATATGCTCAACTACCTGATGCAGGTCACCGGGGTGGAGCCGGGCAGGACCCTGATGATTGGCGATACCACGCATGACCTGCAACTGGCGGCCAATGCCGGCGCCTGTTCACTGGCCGTGTCCTATGGTGCGCATGCCACGGAGTCATTGGCGGAGCAACCCTCGCTTGGTTGCGTGGACAGTTTTTCGGATGTGTTGCAATGGCTGGAAGAGAACGGCTGATCGCCACATCGGATCAGATCGTCGAACGCGGCAAGGGCTTGCGCTTCACGGTCGATACGCCAGACGGCGCCTGGTTGCCGGCTTTCGCGGTGCGCTATCGCGGAAACGTTTTCGCCTATGTGAACCGCTGTGCCCATGTTGGCGTTGAACTCGACTGGGCAGAAGGCGATTTCTTCGACACCTCGGGTTTATACTTGTTGTGCGCCACACATGGCGCAGCCTATTTCCCCGATACCGGCAAGTGCGCGATGGGTCCCTGCAAAGGGGGCGGACTGCAGCTATTGCCGACGACAGAACGTGGCGGAAATGTTTACCTTGTTGAAGAAGAGGGCTCCACCGATGAATGATGACGGTGCCAACTGGCAACGTGATGTGATAGCAAAACTGGCCGGTGACGCGCTGGCCGAGCAGAAAAGGGCACGTCGCTGGGGTATCGTGTTCAAGTCGCTGGCCTTTGTTTATCTTTTCGTGCTGTTGTTCATTGCACTTGGCTGGTTGGGCCAGTCCGAAGTCATGGAGGCCGGGGATCACACCGCGCTGGTGGAGTTGAACGGCCTGATCGCACCGGATTCGCAGGCCAATGCCGATGATGTCATTGACGGGCTGAACAAGGCCTTCGAGGCCAAGGGTACCAAGGCGGTGATCCTGCGGATTAACAGCCCGGGAGGCAGTCCGGTACAGTCGGCAGCGATCAACGACGAAATGCGACGTTTGCGTGGGCTACATCCCGACATTCCCTTATATGCCGTCGTCGAGGATGTCTGCGCTTCGGGTGGCTACTATGTCGCTGTGGCAGCGGAGCGCATCTACGTGGCCAGGGCGAGCATTGTCGGCTCGATCGGCGTGCTGATGAACGGTTTCGGTTTTACCGGGACGATGCAAAAGCTCGGGGTCGAGCGGCGCTTGCTCACAGCGGGAGCGAACAAGGGATTCATGGATCCGTTCTCGCCGCTCGAACCGAAGCAGCGCGATTATGCCAAGCACATGCTCGAGTCCATTCACACCCAGTTCATCGAAGCCGTGCGGCAGGGACGAGGCGATCGGCTCAAGGAAACGGAGGATACGTTCTCCGGGCTGGTGTGGACGGGTCAGGAAAGCGTGGACCTGGGCCTGGCTGACGCCCTGGGCAGCGTGGACTACGTCGCCCGGGAAGTCGTGCAGGCCGAGACGATCGTCAATTACAGCAAGTCCGAAAGTCTGATCGAGCGAGTGGCGCGTCGCGTCGGCGCCTCGTTTGGCGAAGCTGTCCTGTGGGGCACGGGCTCGCTGTTGCATTGAGTCCGGGCGGGCCCGGGCTGATCTGGCTTAGTTCATGGCGGGGCCAAATAATTATGGCAAGGCGATATTTTCCTCGCGCAGCATGGCGCACAGGGCGATCAAGGGCAGGCCGATAAGCGCAGTAGGGTCGTTGCCTTCGATCGCTTCCAGAAGCGTGATCCCGAGGCCTTCGGCCCTGGCGCTGCCAGCGCAGTCGAAGGCGGCTTCCTGCTCCAGATACCGTTCGATTTCGGCCGGGGTCAGTGTCCGGTAGCGCACGGTGGTGGGGATCACCCGGGTCTGTTCCCGCCCCGTGGCGGTGTTGAGAAGGGTCAGCGCCGTGCTGAAGACTGCGTGTTTGCCGCTTGACCAGCTCAGTTGCTCGATCGCCCGCTGAAGATTTCCGGGTTTATCGAGGCGCTGGCCGTCACACTCGGCAACCTGATCGGATCCGATGATCAGAGCGCCAGCGTGCTGGCTGGCAACAGCCTGTGCCTTCAGCCGGGACAGTCTGGCTGCGCATTCAGCGCCGGATTCCGCCTGCAGGGGGGTTTCATCGATATTCGGCGAATCGGTTTCGAACGGGATATTGAGGCGTCCGAGCAACTCCCGCCGGTAGCGGGAAGTTGACGCGAGAACGAGTCGTGGTGAGGTCTGATTTTTGTGCAGTTGTTTTTCCAAGATTTTGTTTTGACAGGGATGTTCAAAATTAATATTATGCGCGCCTTATGCCGGGATGGCCTGTGGTCGACAGCATACAGTTTGCCAAACAACACGCGAATACGGGTTGTTCGGTTGCGGTTCACGAACTGAAGCGGCTTGACCAGATTGCACACGGTGGCGAGGGCAATTTTGTTGTCAGCCTGGAGGGGTTTGAGGATTCCGAGGGCAGGCCGGGGCTGCACTTGCACGTCGCGGGCACCATGACTGTCACTTGTCAGCGATGTCTGGAACCGTTGGTGCTGGACATTGTGTCGGATCGCAACTTTATGCTGGTGAAGCAGGAGCAGGAGCTTCAGGATCTGAGCGAAGAGGCTGATGACGTCGAGTCGCTGGTGGCTGACAGCAAGTTAAATGTGCTGGAACTGGCTGAAGACGAGATCCTGCTGCAGATCCCGATAGCGCCGATGCATGCCGATGACAGTTGCGTTCGTCCGGGCTGGGATGGCGATTCGGGCAACAAGAATTCAGCGTTCAGCGTGCTGGGCGCTTTGACGAACACGAAAGACTGAAGATCAGGAGTTAGAACATGGCTGTTCAGCAAAACAAGAAGTCACCCTCACGACGCAATATGCGTCGCTCTCATGATTTCCTGGATAACCCGCCTCTGGCGGTGGAACCGACCACCGGAGAAACGCATCTGCGTCACCACGTCAGCCCCAGCGGATACTATCGAGGAAAGAAAATCATCAAGAGTTCCGAAGACTGATACCGGACCTGCCGCCAGGTGGCAACCGACGGCTTGCTTTCCCCGCTCGCTGATTCCGGCGAAGCAACCTGCGAACTCAGGCAGACACCTGCTGCGTCTGCTATCTTTCGCCAATGGCAATTACCATAGCGCTTGATTGCATGGGCGGGGACCATGGCGCCAAAGTCACCGTCCCCGCAGCAATTGATTTCCTCAAGCGCCGGGACGATGTATCGATCATCCTGGTAGGTCTGCCCGATGTGATTGAGGCAGAACTGCGCCACAACGGCGCGAGCACGTCGGATCGACTTAGCATCAAGGCCGCCAGCGAAGTTGTAGGAATGGACGAGCCGGTCGCTCACGCCCTGCGTGGCAAACGTAATTCGTCAATGCGCGTTGCCGTGGATCTGGTCAAGGACGAGACGGCCAATGCTTGCGTGAGTGCAGGCAATACCGGCGCCTTGATGGCAATTTCGCGATTCGTGCTCAAGATGCTGCCGGGGATTGAACGTCCCGCCATCGCCTCGTTTCTTCCGACACTGACCAGCCGCGTATGCGTGCTTGATCTCGGCGCAAATGTTGATTGCACCGCCGAACACCTCCTGCAATTTGCGGTGATGGGTAGTTGTCTGGTCAGCGCGCTCGAGCATGTTGAACGCCCGAGTATCGGCTTGCTCAATATCGGCGAAGAACAGATCAAGGGTAATGACGTCGTAAAGGACGCCGGAGAGCTGTTGCGCGCAAGCCAACTGAATTTTCGAGGCAACGTCGAAGGCAGTGACATTTATATGGGCTCCACCGATGTAATCGTTTGCGACGGTTTTGTCGGCAATGTTGCGCTCAAGACATCGGAAGGCCTGGCGCAAATGCTGGCACAGTACCTGCGCGAAGAATTCGGTCGCAACCTTTTTACAAAATTGTGTGGACTTCTCGCGTTGCCGGTCATCAACCATTTCCGCAAGCGTGTCGACCACCGCCGCTATAACGGCGCGAGCTTGCTCGGCTTGCGCGGAATTGTGGTCAAGAGCCACGGCGCAGCGGACGCGTACGCCTTCGGCTTTGCGATAAGGCGCGCTTACGAGGCGGCAAAACGCGACATGCTCACCAGCATTTCCGAAAACATGAACGCGATTCAGCAGAAAGCGGCCTGATGTACTCGAGGATAGCAGGTACAGGCAGTTACCTGCCGGAAAAAGTGCTCACCAATGCCGATCTCGAGAAGATGGTCGATACCTCTGACGAATGGATCGTCTCGCGTACCGGTATTCGGGAACGGCATATTGCAGCCGATAACGAAAAGACGAGTGACCTGGCACTGGCTGCGGCGAACCGGGCCATTTCCAGTGCCGGCATCGTTGCCGCCGATATCGATCTCATCATCGTTGCGACGACAACACCGGATATGGTGTTCCCGAGCACGGCGTGCATCCTGCAATCCAAACTCGGCATCGCCGGCTGCCCTGCGTTCGATGTGCAGGCAGTGTGCAGTGGATTTGTTTACGCGCTGAGCATTGCCAACATGTTCATTGTTTCGGGGCAGGCAAAAAACGCACTGGTTGTTGGTGCTGAAGTCTATTCGCGCATACTCGACTGGAACGATCGCGGAACGTGCGTATTGTTCGGTGACGGCGCCGGTGCTGTCGTGCTGTCTGCATCGGCAGAGCCAGGCGTGCTGGCAACCAAAATGCATGCCGATGGCAGTTATGCCGACAAGCTCTCGGTGCCGGGTTGGGTTTGCGGGGGCAAGACTACAGGCTCTCCGTTCGTGCACATGGACGGTGGCAGCGTGTTCAAGTTCGCGGTGCGCGTTTTCGAAGAGGTCACCCACGAGATTCTTGCCGACGCAAAGATGGCTGTCGACGATATCGACTGGTTCATTCCGCATCAGGCCAATATCCGCATCATGGAGGCAACTGCGCGCAAGCTGAAACTGCCAACCGAGCGGGTGATTGCCACGGTTGCCCGCCACGGCAACACCTCGGCTGCATCGATTCCGCTGGCGCTTGACGAATCAGTGGCTGCTGGCAAGATTCATCGCGGAGATAATCTGTTGCTCGAAGGTGTCGGCGGCGGATTTACCTGGGGTGGTGTGCTGTTGCGCTATTGAGAAAAGAAGAATGAAACTCGCATTCGTATTTCCCGGTCAGGGCTCGCAATCTGTTGGCATGATGTCCGGATTCGCGGACGTGAAAACGGTCAGGAATACATTCTCGGAAGCATCCGACCTGCTTGGCGAAGACATGTGGTCAATGGCTGAGAACGGGCCGGCCGAGGTGCTCAATCTCACTACCAACACCCAGCCGCTGATGCTGGTTGCCGGCGTCGCCGTGTTCCGCGCCTGGACCGATGCCGGAGGTGTCTTGCCCGAAGCGCTGGCCGGTCACAGTCTCGGCGAGTACTCGGCACTGGTCGCTGCCGGATCGATGACGTTTTCCGCAGCGGTCCCGCTGGTGCGGTTCCGGGCGCAGTGCATGCACGAGGCAGTGCCTGCCGGCGTTGGCGCCATGGCGGCGGTGCTTGGCCTCGATGATGATGGCGTGCGTGCTGCCTGTGCCGAGGCGAGCGAGGGTGACGAGATCGCCGAAGCGGCCAATTTCAATGCGCCGGGGCAGGTTGTCGTGGCCGGGCGGAAAGCGGCCGTGGAGCGCGCTGTCGAGGCCGCCAGGGTGCGTGGCGCCAAGCGCGCCATGCTGTTGGCGATGAGCACACCGTCACACTGCACCCTGATGAAACCGGCATCCGAACGTCTTGCCGTCGAGCTGGACAAGCTGGATATCCAGATGCCGGCGCCACCGGTGATACACAATGAAAGCGTGTCTGCGGCCAGCAATACGGATGAACTCCGGGATGCGCTGGTGCGGCAACTGTATCAACCGGTGCGCTGGGTGGAGACCATCAGAAGCCTGATTGATTCCGGTGTGACCCATATCGTCGAGTGTGGGCCCGGTCGGGTGCTGGCCGGGCTGAACAAGCGTATCGGGGGCGATGTGCAGACAATTGCGCTGGTCGATGCAAACAGCATTACCGAAGCGATGGCAACCGTGAAGGGTGGACAGTAATGGAGCAGAACCTGACGGGTAAAACAGCCCTGGTGACCGGCGCCAGCCGCGGCATCGGCAAGGCAATTGCAATGGCACTTGGCGCAGCCGGGGCAAAAGTGGCCGGAACGGCGACATCGGCCAGCGGCGCTTCTTCTATTACCGAGTATTTGAAATCGTCGAATCTGGACGGCGCAGGTTATGAACTCGATGTAACCGACGCGGCCAGCTGCGAGTCGGTCGTCGGCAAGATTGAAAAGGACCTGGGGCCGATATCGATACTGGTCAATAATGCCGGTATCACCCGTGACAACCTGCTCATGCGCATGAAAGACGAGGAGTGGGATGACATCATGGATACCAACCTCAAGTCGGTTTACCGGTTGTCAAAACTTGTGCTCCGGCCGATGATGAAGGCGCGCTCGGGGCGTATCATCAATATCACTTCGGTGGTCGGGGTCATGGGTAATGCGGGCCAGGCAAACTACGCTGCAGCCAAGGCGGGTGTGGAAGGTTTCAGCAAATCGACGGCGCGGGAACTGGGCAGCCGCAACATCACCGTGAACTGCGTGGCACCCGGTTTTATCGATACTGACATGACCCGCGCATTGAGTGAGGATCAGCGCAATGCGCTGGTCGGGCATGTTCCGCTGGGCCGCTTCGG